>DUPK01000004.1 GCA_012838345.1 Clostridiales bacterium
AGTATACGATTGATGTCAGCTGCACTTCAAAAGTATATCTTCGTGTAGACCGTACCAACTACTGGGACATATATTTTGAGCTTGTCTGCTCCCCTACGATAAGAGACTCCGGCACCTGCGTGTCGCTGGCCGCCGATATAGGCAACGACTACATAAGGGCAATTGGCTGGGCCAGGTACTCGGGAGGCTCAGTAGGGCTGGGGCTTGACATCGGCGGCAGTACGCTTGATTTTACACTTATCGGGACCAGTTCCGCCCATACCGTGGACGGCGCGGTGGCCTGCACCGAGGCGGCATTCGAGCTTGATGTGCCTCCCGGCCTTTCCGGCGATACGGCCGTGCGCCTTATGCTCGACAAAAACGGCGATGCGAACATGTACGTTTACGACTACGGCGTGCTCTTCATATAAAGGGGGGTGAACCGAATGCTCGAAAAGATAAAAAGCCGCAAGTTTCTGATGGCCCTTACCTCGGTGGTCGTGGGGATACTCACGATTTTCGGCGTGCCCGAGGGGGTGGTGTCGCTCGTAAGCGGCATCTCCCTTGTGCTCATCCCCGTCGTCGTCTACATAGCCTCGGAGGGGCGCATAGATGCCGCCGCCGTCGCGCTCACGAGCGAGGCACTGAGAGAAATAGCGGAGCTGCTCGATAAAAAAGAGGCCGAGGAAAAGCAGGGCTGAAGCAATTGCTGGCTGTATGCCGGAAAACAGGCTTTTCCCCGGGGTATTACTGCCGGCCGCAAAAACCATGCCTTTGGAGAAGAAGATTCGGCTTTGGCCGGAAATTTGAATTGCCTGGCACGGAGCGGAAAATCTCCTCGCCGCCTAAATGGTTCCCGGCGCGCTTGAATAGTACCTGAGATGACGGGTACAGCGCCAATCTAATAATCCCGAACTGAGAAGCCTCCCCTTAAACAGGGAGGCTTTTTTATTTCGCATATGTATGTATCAAATATGAATAATTATTAAAAACCGCTTGCATAGAGAGCGCCGTAATGCTATAATTTTTAAACATAAAATTTAGAAAGAAGGCGTCCAGCAGTGGGAAAAATTCGATTTTTCAAGACGGAAAACCCGAAGCCCAAGCCAGACCAGAAAAACCTCGGCTTCGGCCGTTACTTCTCCGACCATATGTTCCTCATGAATTACGACAAAGGGCAGGGCTGGCACGACCCCCGCATCGTACCCTACGGCCCCTTTGAACTTGAGCCCTCCGCCATGGTCTTCCACTACGCCCAGGAGGTCTTCGAGGGCATGAAGGCATACCGGAGAGCGGACGGCGGCATACAGCTTTTCCGTCCGATTGAGAACATCCGCAGGATGAACGTATCCTGCGAGAGGCTCTCCATCCCGCAGATAGACGAGGAGATATTCATGGAGGCCTTAATTGAGCTTGTAAAGCTTGACCAGGACTGGGTGCCCTCCGAGCCTGACACCTCGCTGTATATAAGGCCCTTCATCATCGCAACGGAGCCGCAGGTCGGCGTGCACTCTTCTCGCTCATATATCTTTTGCATAATCACCTGCCCGGTCGGGGCCTACTACCCCGAAGGGTTAAACCCCGTCAAGATTTACGTGGAAGGCCGCGATGTCAGGGCCGTCAGGGGCGGCACGGGCAATGTCAAGGCGGGCGGCAACTACGCGGCGACGCTCAGAGCGGGGGAAGAGGCGAGCAGGCGGGGCTTCTCGCAGGTGCTCTGGCTGGACGCCGTACACCGCAAGTACATTGAAGAAGTCGGCAGCATGAACGTGTTTTTCAAAATCGACGGCGAAGTCATAACCCCTTCGCTCACAGGCTCCATCCTGCCGGGAATAACACGTGCATCCTGCATACACATCTTAAAGCAATGGGGCATGCCGCTCTCCGAGAGGCCAATAACTGTCGACGAGCTGTTTGAGGCTGCGGAGGCCGGAAGGCTGGACGAGGCCTTTGGCAGCGGAACCGCCGCGGTCATATCTCCCATCGGCAAAATAGTCTACGGCGACAAAACCGCAATTCTGAGCGGCGGCAATATAGGTCCGCTGTCCGCAAAACTATACGACTACCTGACCGGAATCCAGTGGGGCAG
>DUPK01000026.1 GCA_012838345.1 Clostridiales bacterium
CTTGCTCCGGCTGTTAAGGCCCTCGGCATTGACCCGGTTCACTTTGGCGTGGTGTTCGTTATCTGGATGTGCATAGGCACGGTTACGCCGCCGTTCGGCACCGACCTGTTCATTGCCTGCGGCGTGGCAAAGATTGGCGCTTCCGAAGGATTTAAGAAGGTATGGCCTTTCGTAATCATCTACGTGATATGCGTAATTCTTGTCATGGCCTTCCCGTCAATCTCCCTGGCTCTGCCGCGTCTGCTCGGGTTTGTTTGATAATTGAGCTATCCCTGTCCCAGGCGATGATATATATACATTTTGCTTTCCAAAGACTATATTAGGCTGCGAAAAACTCGAAACCTGTAACCCATCTGCTAGGGTTACAGGTTTTCTTTTATATAAATTTCAATTGCTGGCTTTAACCGCGCCCGTAAGGCTGCAGATTCGGGCGGAGTGCGGCATTGAGTTGAGGCAGGGATGTTAAAACGAAACACCCGGGCAGTTGGTCGTTTGGCTTGACTGCCCGGCATTATATGCTTATACTTAACGTGTTACCTGTCGTTAAGTGCAAAGTTGCAGGCAGTTTGGCTTTATACAAGACTTAAAATGAGGGGATAGCCTGAGTTTGGCTCAGTGCCCGCCGGACATGCAGCCACGGCTCAGTTTACATGGGAGCCTTCCGGCAGGCCGCGCTGCAACTCGTTATAACCTAATTTGGCGCATTTCCGGCCATAAAAGGTAAGGAGGTAAAAATGGCGCAGGCAAATATAGACCCACGTTGGGGAGACTGGGCAAGGGAGCCGGCTCCGATTCTGGAGAAACAGATTCGGGAAACGCTTAGCAGCGACGTGGTGGTTATCGGTGCCGGCATTGCGGGCGTAACCTGCGCGCTGCGGTCGGCGCAGAACGGGCTGAAGGTCATTGTGCTGGAGAAAAGCAGCAATTGGTCTGCCCGGGGAGGAAACATAGGCGTTCCAAACTCGCGTTTTATGCGGGAGCAGGGCTATGAAAATAATCTCGATGAGATAGCCAGAGAGTGGATAAAACGCTGCGGTAACCGTTGCGACGAGGAAATCGTGTGGCTGTTCCTCAAAAACGGCGAGGAAGCTATGAACTGGCTGCTCGATATAGTAACCTTGCCCGGATACGGCTGCAGGCCGGCCCTGCAGGCCAATATTTACCGCGGGGAAACCTACAGGGAAATCTTTGGCTCACACCGCCTTTTTGACGGCCCGATGGCAAAGAAAGGTTTGCGCCCGGGCGCAGCCGACGCAGTTTTCGCCATGTACAGCGAGGCTGTGAAGCTCGGGGTGCGGTTCATATTTGACAGCCCCGCCGTCCGCCTGATAAAGAATGGCGGCAGGGTAGTGGGAGCCGTTGCGGAGGACAAGGAAGGTTATTTCCGTGTTCTTGCCGAGCGCGGGACTGTGCTTGCAACGGGCGATATAGGCGGAAGCGACGATATGTGCGCCGAACTTGCGCCGCTTGCAAGCCGCTGCGTAACAAAACTGTACACTCCCAAGGGTTGCAACACCGGCGACGGGCACCGTATGGGGCTCTGGGCGGGCGGCGCATTTGAAAACACGCCCTTCCCCCTGATGATGCACCCGATGGCCTTTTATTTTGCAAATTACTGCTTCCTGTTTGTCGACCAGAACGGGAAGCGCTTTATGAACGAGGACAATTATATACAGGGTAAGATGAATGCGCTAATCAGCAGGAACTTAAGCTATGCCTGGTCCATCATAGACGGCGGCTGGGAAACCAAGATACCCATGACGCTGCCCTACGGCGGCGGCCTTTTCTGGGGGCGCGACCACTCGCCGGACGAAAGCCCGTTTTCCGCCGAGCAGACGGCCGGCATGATGGAGCGCGGCATAAAGAGCGGCCAGGTCGTAAAGGCGGACACTCCGGAGGAGCTGGCAGAGAAAACCGGCATGCCCGTGGACAACTTCGTAAACACACTCAGGCGCTACAACAGCCTTGTGGAAAAAGGACACGATGACGACTTTGGAAAACGAAAAGAACTGCTTATAAGCTTGGACAAGCCGCCGTATTATGCGCTCAAGTTCGGCCCTTCGCTGCTCGCGGTGGTAGGGGGGCTGCGGGTCAATACGGAATTAAACGTGCTCAATGAAAAGAATGTGCCCGTACCGGGGCTCTATGCTGTCGGCAACGTCGCCGGCGGACGCTACGGCGTGGATTACCCAATGCTCCTTGCCGGCAACAGCCACGGGACGGCGATGACTTTCGGATACGTTCTGGGAGACATTCTGGCAAACTAATCCTGGTGCCCCCCAAAAAAAGCGGCGCACGGGTAACGAGGCTTTCCTTTGACAAGAGCGAAAGTATCGGCGCAGCAGAAAGGAACACATCTATTAGTGAGTTGTGAATAGATTTAGCCCATTCCCTGCCGGTGGCAATGCCATGGTGTAAACTTCATGCCTTTATCAAAGGGCAAGTAAGGCGGGGGAGTATCGCTGTCGGCAGGGAATGGCAGTGACAGGAAGCCGCGATTTAGCGCCGCTTTTTCGGGAGAAAATTGAGTTTCTTTATTGACAATCGTGCGTTAAAATGTTAGTATAATCAAGCACGTTTAATATGTGCGCGAGTGGTGGAATTGGCAGACTCGCTAGATTCAGGTTCTAGTGTGCAATACGCACGTGCGGGTTCAAGTCCCGCCTCGCGCACCAAAAAGAAAAAATC
>DUPK01000027.1 GCA_012838345.1 Clostridiales bacterium
AACGAGGGCAGAGGAGCGACCTATGCCAACGCCGTTAACCTTGCACACCCAGCCGCTATATGGGCCGTCGTCAAATTCGCCGTATCCTTCAATCGCTTCGACATAAACGCCATATTGGGTGTGGGGACTAACCTCTAGATTCAACCCGGTTTTAACAAGCAAGGTATATGCTGTTTCGCCCGGCTCAATCTGGATGGCTGTTTTGGGAAAGAACGTTTTACCTTTCGGGTCTTTGACACTGATATAGGCATACGCTTTTTCCGTAGGGTTGCTGCTTTGTGTTCCCTTGACCACGGCTATAAATTGCTTGGTGGTCGATGCACCATTGGGAGCTAATAGTTTAGCCGTCAGTAGCACTCTGACATCATTGCCGCTTCTGGTTATACGCCCGTCGTGGGTCATATTTGCAGGTTTATCGGATAGCCATGAAATCGCGACACCAAACAGACCCGTATCAGGAAGCATTAGGTCCTGTGTTACGGCAGATAGATCACCTAGATCTAAAGCAGCCTTAGCTTCCAAAAGTAGATGCTCATCTAGGGTTGCGGTTTCTTCTATGGACTGTGAATCGAGGCAATGCTTGAGCGTAATAATGGCACCCTCTTCGGGGATGTGATGAAGATTCGTTACACGCGTTTGACCATCATATACGTACCATGCACTGCCCGGCGCCGCTTGAAGACCGTCAACCTCAGAAATCTCTTGGTCGGATACGGTAATGGTCATGCCGTTTTCTATACATGCCGCCTGTAAAATTTCAAGATAGCTTAAACCCGAAGTACGCACAACATAGTCCGCAAGCATTATTTGCCGTTCGGCATTGCCAATTATATTTACCAAAATGCCGTTAGCTTCTTGGAGCCCCTTAATGGCATCCCGAAGATCAAAATAAGCCTTACCGAAATTATACTTTGAATCCTTATAGGACTTCGCATTTTCATATGCAGCTTGAAGCGCTAAGATTGACTTCTCACTATATTGTGTTGCAGCATTTTTTAGTACGTCCTCTGCCGTATCCAGCAAAGCGTTTAACTTAGCCGGGGAGGGGTTTTCGCTGACCCATACATTGCTCCCATGATATAAGTCCGCGAAAGCAATGGACTGCTGCTGGGCGTATGGTGCATTCTTATTTTTAAAAGCAGATTCATATATCTGACTTACAATATTTGTTTTACCATCTGCTTGTACCCAATCACCTTGTTGTAAATCGAAGCCCTCGATTCCAGCACGCATGGCACCCACACTGCCGATGAGCACACAGTTACTTCCCGCAGCAGCGGAATATCCAGCATAGGGCTCGCCACCTATGAAACCGTATTGCGGGTGAGATGGAGTTTTTTCGAGCGCATCCAGGCACAGTTGTCTGAAGGTATTAAAGCTTTCTACATATGTACGATCTCCTGTATTATAAATATAGTTAGAGACCGGAACCATAGCCCAGCCGCCATAGTCTGGGCCGGACTTTAAAGAACGCATCATACCCGAAAGCGTTTCAAGCGCACTTTTCTGGAGCTCTGGCGTCATAGCGCCTGCGGCGTCAAGGCCCATGGCAAGGAATATCGGTTCCGCGAATCCGCCCCAGTTCGGCTCATCGCCATAACGATAAATATAATCGAGCATCCCTTGCACATAGTTGTAACCCTGGTAATTATAGGGGTTATCGCCCTGTGCAACTATTTGAAGTACGACTGATCCCCAATCCGTACCAGCCCAGTTTCGTCCAGCCTTATGTGTTTTGACGTTGTAGACCGAAAAATTATATTTATCGAAATCATCACGCAGGACGGATTTTGCCATCCATACCGCCCAGTAATTCTGTGTCAAGTTGCGGTTTTCGTTATAAGACTCCCGAATTTTGTATACGGCCTGTGTCACAATATCTTCCTGATCGACGATTTTTCCGATAGTGATTTCAAAATCCCGGCTGACGCTGGCATTTCCGCATACAATTGTAGCTGTTAAGATAACTTTCTTTTCCGTCGAAGCGCATGTAACATTGCCATTTTCTGATATTACGGTGGGGTCTGAGCTCACCCATGTAATAGTGCTGCCATTCTTTCCTTCAACTGGCAATTCTATATCTTTCGTTGTAAAAAGCGGAAGTGATATGGTATTTGCATCTGCATTTGCTATTGCTTTATCTGAACGCCCCATGGAGATGACCGTTACAACAAAATCCTTTGTCTTGCTGTATTTCCCATAGCTAACAGTGGCCCGAAGACGGACGACGACATCATTTTGACCGGCAGGGGGCCTAGTAACTGTACCGTTTGATGAATTAATTACATTTTCATTAGAGGATGTCCAACTGATAGTGCTACCATATCGTCCGACTGTGGGTAGCACAATGTTATTATCCACTGAAGTTGGAATACTCAATTCTTCAATATCCCAAGATACGATTTCACTTTCACCCAGTTCGGGGGAATAAGTGAGTGTCTTATAGACAGACTCATTATGCAGATAATCCCCTAATGCTATGGTTCCTCTGAATACTGTACTTACATTAACATATGGGGAGGTATTATTATTGGCACGATCAAGATAGCCGCCTAAATCAGAGGCCTTCACCTTGTCATAAGTAGCTACATCCTCTTCTGTTGCAAACCAGCTTAGCAGTGTATCCATGAGTCCAAGCTCATCGACCTGCTCTTTTTGTCCAGCCGCAATAAGCACGGAGATATATATGGGTAAGTTAGCACGGTTTTTTATCGCATCTTGCAAAGTGCTTAGCTTTCCGCTAGCACCTTCGCCATTATATAAACCTTTAAAGCTTTTCAGCAGGCCATTTAATTCTTTGGCTGCAATCACCTTCAGAGCTTGTTGCGGCTCCCCGTTAACACTCACCAGGGTCTCGTCCTCCAGCCAGCGTGAAAGAAGCAGTGCCGCATCCAGCTGAGCGGGCATACGATTGGCCATGAGCGCATTAGCAGCACCAATAGGTGCCAACAACCGGCCATTTTCAATCTCCCAACCGTTTGTAGTGTGGACGTACTTGGCATCTGTAAAGCACTCCAGAAAGGCTTCTATAGCGCCTACTCGTGTCTGCTTTTCATTTCCGCCAGCTCTTGCCCAATTCCTCCCGCCATAAAACATTTCAAGAGCAAGTATAGCATAAAGGCTGGTTGAATGAGTATTTGGGGGTGCTTGGGTAGTGGTTTGCTTAAATGTGCCATCGCTCTGAAGTGAATTTAACAATTCACTAATGAGATCAGTGGGCGTTTGTTCCAGAATACCGTTGGACAACTTGTAATATCTACGTGGATTTAGCCCCAAAGCCATACTGTCAATTGCCGCAACGGCGTCAATACAACCTGTCATTCTAACGCCCGAATATCCGTTTGACCCTGTATAAGACGTGTTAAACTCCACACCGCCCAGTTCAATATCCCTAGTCAGTGCATATACGCCCAGCGCAGTAAGGGGCGCCCACATTTTATTTGTCTGGTAATATTGAATTTGTGCAGTCAGCATATCTTGGAGATCACCCTGACTAGCGGCCCCAGCAGATATAGGTAGCATACCGACGATTAAAATAATCGTTAACAAATATGCTATCAGGCGCTTTCCACACGGCGTAGCTTTGGTTTCCATGCTTGATTACCCTCTCTTTCTATTGCCTATACTGAAATGCCTATGCGCAAGAGAGGCTTTAAAACCTCTCCTGCGCAATGCAAATAGTTTTTCTTAAGCTATGTCACCTATACTGGCCAGTACATGATGTATGGGCTGACATCAAAGATGATTTCCATACCGTCGAACAGCTCATATTCGGTTCCGTATTTGGATATACCGCTTATCCCAGTTCCTTGGGTGCAGGCGATATTCCAGCCGGTGCCGGAATACTTATAGTAGTCCACACCATCTATCGTCACAATTGTGGGTGGATCTGTAGTAATGGTCTGAGGCGGAACATCATAAATATATCCGCCGGGATTGCCGGTGATAGGGTAATAGTCCCAACCGCCATAAATATCGTAAAATCCATTTTCATAGAGTGCAACTATAATTGCATCAAGCACATTGGGGTTCAGATAACTCATGTTATTTGGTAAGTACACCAGTTCCTGCAATCCACCATCTACGTAATCCTGAATATCATCTATACTGATTTCATAGTCCTCAATGTAGAAATTGGCATTCGTAAAGCCGCCACCGACATACTCGCCATCGGTATTAAAATTTCCGTATGTGATTGAAACTTTAACTGTACCTGAAGTCGTTGTTGCAAGAGCACCTAACGACATGGTAAAAGTCAATACCAGAACAAGCAGTAAAAAAGTGAGTTTTTTAGCTTTCATTTTCAAAGTCCTTTCTGGGCAGTGCCTCATTCTGATTGAAACTGGCTTGCAACAATTCTTTAATACGGGCATGGGCAACACTTCTCAAGATTCCTTCGGCCGTCTTTCTATGCACCAAGGAATAACACATATCGGAAAGTCCCCGTTCACAACTACCGGCCTGCAAAGCTCTGGAATCGCAAGCCTACCATCTTAGTTCAATTGAACCACCCCTTTCTCTGAAGACGTCAAATTTTGCTATTCAGAGCCTCATATATGTTATGGCTGCTCTGCATTCCATTTCATACACGTACCCCCTACAGCTGAATTTTCTTCAGATTCTTCCGTACCGCCTTCTTCGGCCGCAAGAACCCCAGCCGGAAGAAGGGACAGCAGAATAAGAATGGCCAGCAGCACCGAAACCGTTTTCTTAAAAACACTGTATTTCATGGTGTTCTCTCCTCCTTCAGTTTGTGATAACACGCCAAGCAGAGGGCAGATTTTTCCGCCCTCTACTTGTTAGCGGTTCAGCGGTATAGGTTACCATGAGTAAGAGTAAGTACCCAGGTCAACGTAAATGACCATACCGTCGTAAACAGCCACATTGCTGACGTATTCCGTCGGGAAACCGGGTGTGGAAGAACTGTCCGGCGCAACGGCCACATAAAAACCGGTGCCCCATGCGTAATTGACGCCGTCAATTTCGTCGTAATAGGCCTCCAACGTCATGTTGTTTACATTAGAAAGATACGCTCCTGGGTCGCCCTGCCAGGGATACGCGTCCCAGCCCGTTTGCACATCCAGATACCGAACGGTTGCTGCCGTAAGAATCGCGTCAAGCACAGAAGGCTCCCCATTTAAAAGGTCGGTTTCGCCGACAGGAATGTAGTCTTTTGACAGGTCAATCTCGTCAATTTCCACAACGGTGGCGCCGAAGCCAAACAGATTCGAACCGGTGCCAAGCCAGACTTCCCCGTTATTCGTGCCCTGGGTATTTCCCTGGGTGAAATAGACCGTGACGGTTCCACCCGTAGCCGAGGCCGAAAGACTGGCGAATGTGGATACAAGCATCATAAGAATAAGCAGGGTCGCAAAAAGTTTTCATCTGAAGTGTTTCATAATCCGACTCCTTTCTAGTACGTAAGTTTCTTACATTGAGTGTCCTTGTAGCATTTTCATCTCAGCTGCGCAAAACCAAGTTTTACAACGTATTCATCTGCACCCCCTTTTAACTAAAAAGGTTCAGCAGGATGTGTGCGCGTGCACACATTCCACTGAACCTCCGTTGTTCGGTCAGCTCTTTAATATTGAATAATGAGATTCCGTAAGTTATGTGATCATTTGCTGGTAGAAGCCATGTCTAACGCATAAGCTGATTTCTTCTTCAGCTCCTTCAGCCCGGCTTTTTCAAGGACGCGCGGCCACGGCCCAAACCGGGATTTAAGATATGTAAAACCAATCACCTCATGCTTTTTCGGAATATGCCCCAGCTTTTCCGCGCAGTCTCGGATATACTGAAGCAGGGCTTCGTCCGAATCATCTTTGTGTTGCCTGGCAAACTCCGCTTCTCTGTTTAAGAGCGCTTCGTTCTTAATGCGTTCTGCTTTATTCCTGTAAAGCGTATGCGAACGTTTCATTGTCACAGCTGCTTCCTCCAAGCTTTATTTGTACGAGTCATGTTGCAGTTGTATGTCAGATGGGCGGCGTGGCAGTCCGGCGCATCCGAAACCGAAAAGAAGGGGGACAGAAAGTTTCTGAATGAGAATACCGTAACAGGCGGAGAAACAGGTTCGGCATTCCCGGGAGGTTTGAGGCAAAGAAAGTATTAACGAGGGAAAGCGGAAACAAAAACGGCCGCACCAATCAAACGATTGGTGCGGCCGTTTTCCGCATAAATAATACACCGACCGTAAAGGTGTGGCAGGTTACATGCTTCAAGCAGGTCTTCTGGCTCACGCTTACGGAGAAACTTCTCCATCGGCTATTACTCTGCCTTCCCAGTTGCCCAGTGACCGACTTTCGTCGACGAGTAAAGCCTCAGCGCTTACAGCGGCGGTTCCGCTCGGGATTTTCACCCGATTCCCTATTCTTCCCCATAGGCCAGCCGCCTATGGGGACACTTGAAGCAGCATTCACTTTTACATCATATAAGATAGCATAGAAAAACAGAAATGTCAATAACAAACATAATATGAAATGTCTCGAGGGTAACAGCTGTTATACATGTTTAGAATCTGCATGATTTCCTCACAGCCAGTTACGGCGGTGTCGATGCTGTCCGATACAGCGATAAGCCGGATACCTTTATTCACGCAGTACTCGCGGTAGAATATTCCTACACCGACCTCGTCGCGGCCTATGCGGGACATGTCCTTGCAGATAATCATATTGACCTTGCCGGATTCAATATCATTTATCATCCGTTTCCAATCCGGCCGTTCAAAGTTTGTTCCTGACCAGCCGTCGTCAACGTAGAAATCTATTATTGGATATCCCATGTTGTCCGCATAATTTTTTACGATGTCGCGCTGCATTTCAATGCTGGCGCTGACGATTTTGTACTTTTCCTCGTCGCGCGAAAGCCTCAGATAAGCCGCTGCCTTTAGAGAAGCATCGGGCTTTGGCATGGTGACTGCACG
>DUPK01000028.1 GCA_012838345.1 Clostridiales bacterium
ACCGAGCAGGCCAGCGCCATCCAGCAGCTAACCGCCTCCCTTGAGCAAATAGCGTCCCAGACCCGCATCAACGCGGAAAACGCCGAGAAGGCGAGCAGCCTTGCCAGGAAAACCAGAGAGAACGCCCTGCAGGGCAACGTACATATGACAGAAATGCTCAACGCAATGGATGAAATTACCGTCGCCTCAAAGAACATCAACAATATCATCAAGGTCATCGAGGACATAGCATTCCAGACGAACATTCTTGCGCTTAACGCGGCTGTAGAGGCCGCAAGAGCCGGGCAGCACGGCAAGGGCTTTGCGGTTGTCGCTGACGAGGTTAAGAACCTCGCCGGTAAGTCGGCAAATGCCGCCAAGGAGATAACCGAACTGATTGAAAACTCCATCACAAAGATTCAGGCCGGTTCAAAGATAGCGGACCAGACCGCGGAGGCGCTGAACGAAATCGTTGAACAGATTGACCGCGCGGCAAGCCTCATTCACTCCATCGCGGAGGCCTCTCTGGAGCAGGCAAACGGCATCGAGCAGGTCAACATAGGCATAGCGCAGGTCTCCCAGGTCGTCCAGAACAACGCGGCCGTGGCCGAGGAAAGCGCAGCCGCGAGCCAGGAGCTCTCCGCTCACGCAAACAACCTGATGCAGCAGTCTGCCATTTTCAAGTTAAGAAGCAGAAAACACGCCAACTGAATATCTGTGGACTTGTTTACTCAGGGCTTATTACCCGCCGCGGCGGATAATAAGCCCTGTTTTTTGCCCTATAGCGCCGTCTCGTCGTACTTAAAGTTCTTGAAATAGGCATTATTGATTTTAACCTCGTCGTATATTACATGGGCCTTGCCGATAGTGTCGTTGATTGCCGCAGAGCTAATATCCAGAAGCTTGTAGGCGGTCTCGATTGCAAAGTCGGCCATTTCCTCGGCGGTGTATGCGCTGAGATTTTCGCCTGCGTTTAACAATAGCTCGGTCATCACACCAATATAGGCCGCGGTAATCAGCCCGAGCCTTGGGCCGTTTATTCTCAGATTATACTCGTTTATATGGAGCTTAAATAAATACTCCGTATTGCCCAGAAAAGACTTACGCAGCACCCCTTCCCTGCCTATCTCGACAATAAATCTTCTAATGCTAGGGTTAACAAAGAAGACATTCCACCAATTGAGAGTTTCAAGGGCGGACATTACCCTCAGCTCGTAATCGTCGGCAACAAGAGAGGAAAGCATGGTCCTTACTTTTAATTCATATTCCGCATGAATTGTTTCCGCTATGATTTTCTTGCCTGTGAAGTAATATGTGACGGAGCCGGGTGGAAGCCCTGCCGCCGTATAAATATCCTCATAGGTCGTTTCGTTATAGCCTTTTTCATAGAAAAGCTCTTTGCATGTTTCCAAAATCAAAGCCTTTTTTTCTTCGGCGCTCATTTTTGCCACATTAGCCATAGAAGTCCCTTGCGCTCCTTGTCGAAGATGTCACAGCAATCGAAGCTTCTATTATTTTGCCTGTTCTTCGGCAAAATAGTAGGACTTATCTGGAACAGGTATGTTTTTTTGCATGGTAGATGTCTATATGCTCTGAGAAAAGAACCCCGGACAGAGCATCTGTCCGGGGTTCATCAATGCCATTTATTAATTCAAGAAGTCCTTCAGCTTCTTGCTCCGGCTCGGGTGTCTGAGCTTGCGCAGCGCCTTGGCCTCAATCTGGCGTATGCGCTCACGCGTTACGTTAAACTCCTTGCCGACCTCCTCGAGCGTCCTCGCCTTGCCGTCCTCAAGGCCGAAGCGGAGGCGAAGAACCTTTTCCTCCCTCGGCGTGAGCGTGCTGAGAACGCTCAGAAGCTGCTCGCGCAGGAAGGTAAAGGAAGCGGCCTCGGCAGGCTCCGAGGCGTCCTCGTCGGGAATGAAATCGCCCAGATGGCTGTCCTCCTCCTCGCCTATCGGCGTTTCGAGCGAAACCGGCTCCTGCGCTATCTTCAGTATTTCCCTGACCTTTTCAACGGGCATATTCATCTCTTCGGCAATCTCCTCGGGGCTCGGGTCGTGGCCCAGCTCCTGCAGGAGCTGACGCGACACTCTTATGACCTTATTTATGGTCTCAACCATATGGACGGGTATGCGTATGGTCCTCGCCTGGTCGGCTATGGAACGGGTTATCGCCTGCCTAATCCACCATGTGGCGTATGTCGAGAACTTATAGCCCTTCGTGTGGTCAAACTTTTCGACCGCCTTGATAAGCCCGAGGTTACCCTCCTGTATGAGGTCTAAAAAGAGCATGCCGCGGCCGACATAGCGCTTTGCTATGCTTACAACCAGCCTGAGGTTCGCCTCCGCCATGCGCTGTGCGGCCGCCTTGTCGCCATTCGCCATGCGCTCGGCCAGCTCAATCTCCTCCTCGGGAGTGAGCAGGCTGATCTTGCCTATCTCTTTGAGATACATTCGGACGGGGTCATCAATACTGAAGCTGTCGGCAAGAGTCTCCGGGTCGACAAGTGCTTCCTCTTCAACCTCCTCAAGCTCCTCAAGTTCCTCAAGCTCCGGTGTAATGTCGTC
Organism: Clostridiales bacterium; assembly: GCA_012838345.1. Classification (GTDB taxonomy): domain Bacteria; phylum Bacillota; class Clostridia; order Oscillospirales; family Oscillospiraceae; genus DUPK01. Next base: position 2,547 of record DUPK01000028.1, read on the forward strand.
CGGCAGGTCGGCAAGGAAGTCCTCGTCGTCCATCATCTCCACGCCGGCCTGTTCGAGCATCTCATAAATCTTATCCACCTGGTCGGCATCAAGGCTTAATTCGTCCATGGCTTCAAGAAGCTCTTTTAGGCTGACCGAACCTTTTTTCTTTCCCTTTTCCACAAGCTCGTTGAGCCTATCCTCAACGCTGCTTTGCTGCTGGTTATCCTGTCCTTTAACGGCGGTCTCCTTTTCCGGGCTTACCGCCTTGTCGTTATTCTTTTTAGACATCTTTATCCTCCAAACCTTTTATCTCTCTATATTTGCGGCTTATCGCAAGCAGGTCCTCCTTCTTTTTAAGCTGCTCGGTCCTTATCACGCCTATGTAATCCCTCATCGCCTTCTCAGCAGTGGCGGCCGAGGCCGGCTTTTGCATCAAAAGCGTTATATACGAAACCTCATCGGCGGTGAAATCTGCGGACATCGCCGCTAATGAAACGGTTTTATGCTCCTCATACCGATTTTTAATATGCTCAAACACCCTCCCCAGAAATTCCGATGTGAAGTCCTCTTTTGTAAGCTCCCCGACTTCACGCAGGAGCGAGGGGTCTCCGAGCAGCAGAAGGCGTATAATTCCCTCTTCCGCCGCAGCACTCACGGGGTTTTCATATCGTATTTTGTACGTTTTCGGCTGAATTATATTTACGGGCCTTGTTTCCCGCTCCAGCTTCCGCTTCTGCTCCTTAACACGCCTTGAAATCACCCTTTTGATTTCCGTCTGCATTGCCTCGGGCGATATTCTAAGCTTTTCGGCGACACGGTTGCCGTAAATCTCGCGGGCAACGGGGCTAGATACGGTTGAGAGCATCTCGGCTGTCTCTTTGAGATACGCCACTTTGCCCGCGTCGTCAGTGAGGTCGTATTTTGCCTCAATCAGCGACAGCCGGTACTCGATGTGGTTGCCCATGCTGTTTAATAGTGCGGCGAAGGCACCCGGGCCGTGGTTGCGTATAAACTCATCCGGGTCCTTGTTTCCGGGAACCTTGAGCACCTTTATCGCCACTCCCAAACGCTCCAGATGGCCTATCGCTCTTTCGGTGGCGGCGACACCCGCCTTATCCGAGTCGTAGGCTATCACCACTTCCCTGGTGTAGTTTGAAATGAGCCTTGCCTGCTCCTCGGTCAGAGACGTGCCGAGCGAGGCTATCGCGTTGTCAAAGCCGGCCTGCCTCAGCGTTATCACATCCACATTCCCTTCAACAAGGATTATTCTTCCCAGCTTTGTTTTCTTTGCAAGGTTCAGGCCGAACAGAAAGCGGCTTTTATTAAAGAGAATGGTCTCCTTTGTGTGGATAAACTTCCTCTCGTTCTCGTCGTTTGTTATCCGCCGCCCGGAAAAGCCCACCACGTTTCCTCGCACGTCTATAAGCGGGAATATGAGGCGGTTCCTGAAAAAATCATAGATATTTCCTTTTGAGCTTCGGGCCGCGAGCCCTGCGTCAAGGAGCTCGGTTTTTGTGTATCCCCGGCGCTCCATTTCGTCGCACAGGGCGCCCCATGAGTCGGGCGCGGCTCCGAGCCCGAAGGTCTTAACGGACGAGGCCGTAATTCCCCGCCCCGCGATATACTCGGTAACGGCCCTGCACTGCGGCTTGCTGAGGTTCTCATGAAAAAATCTCGCCGCCTCGCGGTTCAGGGACAGGAGCCTTTCCCTTTTGCTTCGCAGCTCCCTGTCGTCTTTGTCGTCGGGTACCTCCATATTCACCCGCCTCGCCAGGAAGTGGACGGCGTCGGGAAAAGAGAGGTTCTCTATTTCCATGATAAAGCTGATGACGCCGCCGCCCTTACCGCAGCCAAAGCAGTGGTATATCTGTTTATCTGGTGAAACCGAGAAGGATGGAGTTTTCTCGCTGTGAAAGGGGCAAAGGCCAAACAGGTTGCTGCCGCTGCGTTTGGTCAGGTTCACATAGCCCTTTACAACGTCTGTAATCTCGTTTCGCGCAACCAGTTCATCAAGGAAACGCTCAGGAAATGCCAATCTTCCTCCCCCTTCCGTACATATTTTCCATAAACTTGAAAGTTTATGCGTTGCTTTAGCTTTTGCGCTTATTATTCAGGTATTGTTCCCTATAATACGTCAAAAATCGATTTTTCCTTATATTACCGCATTTGCCATGCGGTCGGGATGAATATCTGGCTGTACATATAGATAGCGTACTTATCGGTCATGCCCGCGACATAGTCGCAAACGGTCCGCTCAAGCCCCTCGCGCTCGGAGAGTCTTTTGTAGTCCGCCGGCAGTTTGTCGGGATTTTTAATATAGTATTCGTAAATGCCTCCGAGGATACCATCCACCTTTGCCTCCTCGCCCTTCGCCTGCGGGTTTCTGTAGACCTTTTCAAACATAAACTCGCGGAATATATTGACCGCGTTCTGAATTTCAGGGCTCATCTTAAGGTCATTTTTTCCGAAGCTGTTTTCGATGAGGTCCCGGGTTATCGTGTTTATCCTTGCGCTGTGGGACTCTCCGAGCCTCTTTCTGACAACTTCGGGAAGGTCCCTTTCCTTTAGGATTCCGGCACGGATTGCATCGTCGACGTCGTGGTTTATGTAGGCTATCTTATCGGCCAGGCGCACGCACTTTGCCTCCAGGGTGTCGTCCGGCGAGCCGTTGGTGTGGTTGAGGATTGCCATGCGCACCTCATATGTGAGGTTGAGTCCCTCGCCGTCTTTTTCAAGCAGGTCGACCACGCGAAGGCTCTGCTCGTAGTGCTTAAAGCCGCCGTAGAGCTTGTCAAGTGCCCTCTCTCCCGCGTGGCCGAAGGGGGTGTGTCCCAAATCGTGCCCGAGAGCTGCCGCCTCGGTCAAATCCTCGTTGAGCATGAGCGCCCGCGCGATGGTGCGGGCTATGCGCGAGACCTCGAGCGTGTGGGTCATGCGCGTCCTGTAATGGTCGCCCTCCGGCTGCAGGAAAACCTGCGTCTTATGCTTTAGGCGCCGAAAGGCCTTTGAATGGACTATGCGGTCCACGTCCCGCTGAAAGCATGTCCGTATCTCACAGGGGGGCTCCTCCCTCATACGCCCCCTGGATTCCGCCGACTTTACCCCGTAGGGAGAGAGCATCCTGCGCTCGAGCTCTTCTCTCATTATTCTGGGACACTGCAAAGCCTATCGCCTCCCCGCAACATATTTTTTCTATAGCATTTCAATTATATATACGAAAATTTTTTGCTTTTCCCTCTTTTTTCTTTAAAATATTTTGAAAAATTATAAGAGGGCGAAAACCGCCCCCCTAAACTGCCAAAATGCCCCTATTTGCGCATACTGGGCGTCTACAACGAGACTATGCGCGCTATCATGTAAAGCTCTTTCTCAATCGACTTTTGCATATCCAGGGCCTCCTGGATGTCATAATCGACCAGTTTGTCGCTCTGTATGCCCACGACCCTGTTGCCTATGCCCTTGCGGAGCAGATCCACCGCCCTGAAGCCAAGTCTTGTGGCGTTTACACGATCAAGCGCGCTGGGTGCGCCTCCGCGCTGGATGTGGCCGAGCACCGTAAGGCGCGTGCTCATTCCGGTGTTCTCCTCGATGAGCCTTGCAACCTCCGCCGAGGGAGTACTGCAGCCCTCGGAAACGACCACTATATACTGCGTTTTCTGGTGCTTGATTATCGTATCATAAACCTCGGGCATCAGGTCGCAGGTAAATTCGGGGGCCAGTACCGCGAGGGCGCCGGAGGCAGCGCCTACTTCCAGGGCGAGATAGCCCGCCCTGTGGCCCATTACCTCCACGACGCTGCATCTGTTGAGGCTTTCCGAGGTGTCGCGCAGGCGGTCTATGGCCTCCACCGCTATATTGCATGCCGTGTCAAAGCCTATGGAGTAGTCGGTGCAGCCAATGTCGTTGTCTATTGTGGCGGGCACTCCGATGGTCGGAAGGCCGTCTTCGCTGAGCGCCTTTGCTCCCCGGAACGAGCCGTCGCCCCCTATCACCACGAGCCCGTCAAGCCCGTTTTCCTCCGCAACCCCAATAGCTTTCTTTATTCCCTCGGGCGTTGCAAACTCAGCGCTTCTGGCAGTGTGGAGCATCGTACCGCCGCGCTGGATGATTCCCGACACGCTTCGCATCGCAAGCGGGACCATATCGCCTTCCATGAGCCCCTTATAGCCGAAGCGGATACCCATAACCTCTATGTCGAAATATAATGCGGTTCTCACCACGGCGCGAATGGCGGCGTTCATGCCCGGAGCGTCTCCGCCCGAGGTTAGGACTCCGATTTTTTTAATCTTTTTCATAAGAAAGGCCTCCGCATTGTAATTATGAGTATTTTTGCTCCGTTTTTAAATTTTATCATCAACCTATAGTTTTTTCAATAAGTCCGCAGCGCCACCCCCAAGCGGCGTCCGCAAACCCATTTCGCATTTTTTACAATTAATTTACAAATTTCATGTTGCATTCGACTTTAATAGGGAATATCATGTTTGTACAGCAATAGATAGCAAAAGAAATGGAGGTAATAGATGAGGACATATACATACCGCGAAGATATAGACGATATGATTTTCGGAAATGACGGCACTTCTTCAAGCGACAGATAGGTTAACTAATTGTTATACTTTAATTGTTATTTGACCTGCGCCAGGGTAAGCCCTGGAGTTTTTTTGCTCATTTTTGTCGCGTCACGGATTGCAGATTTTCTTTAAACCCGCAGGCGGTATGATTTAATTATTAGATAAAGAAAACCCTGTGGGTAATACTCAGGGTTTTCCTAGTGATATTGAAACGCCGGTTTACATGTCAGGGTCGGGGTCGCTGTCAAGAGAACTGAAATACTCGTAATAAGGCACGAGGAAAGAAAAGCCGTCCAAAAGCCGTTGCACCAAGTCCGGAGAATAGATTGCAGGCCCCACCTTCTCCTCGTGTATGAGCGAAAAGGTCTTTTTGTTGTACCAGTCATAGAGCAGCTCCCCCGGGTCGCCCTTGGGGCGCTTGTAGTCCTCGCCCTCCAGGACAAACTCGGTCTGGTGGTTTAAGGCGCGCGCGAGCTTCTCCATCGGTTTCGGGTTATTATCGATGCGCCTACGGTGCTTGAGCATGGTTATGGGCTTTGCGCTGTAATATCCAAGGCCGTAAGTCCATGTCGCCGGCATAATCTCAAACCAGAAGGATGGCTTTTCGAGCCTGTCCTCGCCCCTGGCGAGCGTAAACCATAGGCAGTCCTTGTAGGGCCCCCTCCCGAAAAGCCTTCTTGCATCCCGGTAGATGCGGGATAAATAACAGAAAAGACCGAGCTCAGGATACTTCTCGTTAAAGGCTTTATAAACTTCCGATGCCAAAGCCTTCATCGGCTGTTCCAAAACCCTTTTGTATTCCTCCTTATGCGACTCAAACCAGCTTTTTTCGTTGTTAAGGCGGATGCCCCACAGAAAATCGATTGTCTGCTCGGAAAAACCATTAAACATAGTATGCTCCATAATTAGATTATTACTTTGTATTTTATTATACATCATTTTTCTGTCTTTTTCTACTCTGGACTCTTAGCCCCGCCCGCCGCGCTTGAGGATAAATTGATTAGTCAAAGCGAATACTACGGTAAAGCCCATATCTAATGCATGAGGTGAACCAATAATGCCGAAAGACAGTCAGCTCGACCCTAAGGAGGTCCGCAAGAAAAAGTCCCGCGGCGGCCCGACCATGGCCGAGAGCGCTCTCGACGGAGAGAGCAGGAACACAAAGAAGCAAAGCGCAAGCAGGCATAAGCCGGGCGACGACAAGACAAGGTCATAAAAAAGCGCCGTCAAGCGACGGCGCTTCAGCTTGTCGACAAAGTCAGAATTGACTTTGTCGACAAGAATTTTGCAGTCTGCTGCATGCCTCGATGTCTGCTTGCAGCGGACATTTTAACACTTGCAGCTTGAGATGTGTCTTTTCCGACGCACATGTCGCCGGCATAATCTCAAACCAGAAGGATGGCTTTTCGAGCCTGTCCTCGCCCCTGGCGAGCGTAAACCATAG
>DUPK01000029.1 GCA_012838345.1 Clostridiales bacterium
ATCATCGTGATAATGCCTCTCTCTTATTGCTTTTTCCGTATCGGTTTGGGTATGGTTCAATAAGTTTCCCTATTGAACCGTGCCTTTTGCCGGCGGTTTTTTATTGTAAGCGAGGATTCAAACTTTTTTGGCGAGCTAATCATAGTGTTGTGTGGGCGGGCGGTAGTATAAATATAATCAACAGCGAAAAACGCCGACATGGCGCGGGCTATACGCAATCTCTCCGGCCCTCAAAGGCGATTTCTATGCGGCCTTTTATCCCCCGTAGAGCCATTCGCCAATCAGCCTGCGGTTTTCCTCCATATCGGTATATATTACGGATATGCCGTCTGCTTCTTTGCCCTCATAATCGCCAACGGCGGGAATACTGTACTTTTCAATGCTGCTCACGCCGCTGTTATAAACTCCGACGGCACGGGAAAAAACCTCCAGCTTGTTCATGTCGGTGGCTATAAAGGGGAGCACAGCGTAGGCAAGCTTTAGCATGTCAAAAGCGTTTAACTCTCTCATGGCGTCAATCACGCTCAGCACAACCGCTAGCTGCCTTTCCTCCATAACCTCAATCTCAAGCCCCTCGGCCAAAAGATAGCTTAGCGCCTGCTCTCCGTCAAGGCGGCTTAAGCCCTCCTCAAGTCCCAGCGGTGCGGCCTCGTCAGCCGAAAGCTCAATCTCAATGCCGCCGAGGGCGTCTACTATCGCGCCGAGCCCCTCATAGTCGGCTGCTAAGCAGCCATCGAGCTCGATGCCGAAGTTGTACCTTACAGTTTCGCCGAGCAGCTCCATCCCTCCCAGCTCGTAAGCTCTGCCGAGGCTGCCCCAGCCCTGACCCGGAATGTTGACGTAGAGCTCGCGGCTGAGCACGATGAGCTTCAGTGCCCCGTCCGTCTTTTCGTATCTCGCCGCCGCGAGCGTATCAAGAGCGCCCTCCGCCCCCCTCCTTCCGTCGTTCCCAATAAGCAGAACGCTCAAGGCTTCGTCGTCTTTAGGAGCGGGAGCCTCGGTCACTGCGGGCTCGTAAGTCGCTTCGGGCTCCGGCATGGCGGGGGGCTCAGAAACTTCGACCTTTGCGGTAGCTTCGGCCGTGGCTATCGGGTTTCCCCTTACATAGGAGGCGCGGAGTCTCACAAGCTCGGAAACGGTAAGTGACGCGACGATGATTATAACGAGAGTGAAGATAAAAATTAAGTTTCTAACCTTATCCTTCATTGCGTTTCCCCTATATGTGAAATATCACATATATTCTTAACGCAACGAAGATTCTTATACCAAATTATGGATAAAACTTATGGTTTTAGCCGTAGTTTATTGTTTCAGCAACTCGAAATGGTTCTTGTTAAAGCGCAGAATCCCCTCGTCGCGCATTCTGCCGAGCTCGCTAGAGAGCGCGCTGCGGTCCACCGAGAGGAAGTCTGCGAGCTCCTGCCTGTTAAAGGGTATGTCGAAGGTGCCGCTGCCCGCCTTCGCCGCCTGCTCTGAGAGGAAGGAGAGGACCTTTTCCCTAGTTGTGCGCTTTGTTATGTGCTCTATCTTCTGCATGAGAAGTATGTTCTTCACGGCGAGTATCTGCACCATGTTCCTGATTAGCGCCGAGTGGAAAACGCATGCCGAGCTGCAGGTCGTGATAATTTTCCTGTAGTCGATAAACAGTATTCTCGATTTCTCCGAAGTCACGACGCCTATGGGGAGTTTTTCCTCTTCCGCGCAGGAGAACGACTCCCCGAACATGTCCGCTGGGCCGAGCTTTGACACTATTGAGCGGTTCCCCCAGTAGTCCTCGTTTACTACATAAACTCCACCCGCAAGGACTATCCCCATGTTTTTCACCCTGTCGCCCGGAGAGTATATATAGGTTTCCTTATCAAAATTACTGCTCCTAGCGGCAAGGCAGCTCAGCATGGAGGAGATTTTATCGGCCTCTATCCCAGAGAAAAGGGCCGATTTTTTTAAAGTTTCTATATCTTTTTCTGTCATAATTGCCTCCTTTGTTGTAAAAACAACATACATGATACTTAAAGTTTATTATAATTAAACCACAAAGACAGTCAAGATTATTAAACGGAGGTAATAACTATGGTAAAAAGAAGAATAATTCAGATAGATGAAGACAAGTGCAACGGCTGCGGACTATGCGCACAGGCCTGCCACGAGGGCGCAATAGGAATGGTCGACGGAAAGGCAAAGCTCCTGCGCGACGATTACTGCGACGGGCTCGGCGACTGCCTGCCAGTCTGCCCCACCGGAGCCATCACCTTTGTTGAGCGCGAGGCCCTGCCCTACGACGAGGAGGCCGTAAAGGCAAATCAGGCCAAGAAGCAGGCTAATAATCTCCCCTGCGGCTGCCCGGGCACACAGAGCAAAAGGCTTCAGAGAGCCGAGGCTCCCCAGGCAAGCGAAAACACCGACGTTCCCAGCAGGCTGAACCAGTGGCCGGTACAGATTAAGCTCGTACCCGTCAACGCACCGTACTTTAATGGAGCTCACCTGCTCGTCGCTGCTGACTGCACCGCCTTCGCCTACGGCGACTTCCATAACAAGTTTATTAAAAACCGCATAACCCTCATAGGCTGCCCGAAGCTCGACAGCGGCGACTACGCCGAAAAGCTGACGGAAATCCTCAGGAACAACGATATAAAGAGCCTTACAATCGTCCGCATGGAGGTTCCCTGCTGCGGCGGAATAGAGTACGCAGCGACAAGAGCCCTTCAGGCTAGCGGGAAGTTTATACCCTGGCAGGTCGTGACTATCTCCACAAGCGGCGAAATTCTGGAGTAGTTTCCATAGAGGCGATTTGCCCTAGCCGGAACTGCGTCCGGGGGTTTTAAAGCGGTAAAGCTCTCAGGCTTTACCTGACAGAATACATGTTAATTCCTTCTCACTGTGGTTTTGCGCATACAGTATCAGGGGCGTCTCAGATTGCGAGACGCCCCTGATGTTTTTTTATTTTCCGGCGTTCATGCTCAGATATGCGTTGATAAAGCCGTCCAAATCCCCGTCCATTACGGCATTTATGTTTCCCGACTCATAGTTGGTCCTGTGGTCCTTGACGAGCGTATAGGGCATGAAGACATAGGAGCGTATCTGGCTGCCCCATTCGATTTTTTGCTGCACGCCCTTTATGTCCTCGATTTTTTCAAGGTGCTCGCGCTCCTTGATTTCGGCGAGCTTGGAGCGCAGCATCTTCATCGCGGTCTCGCGGTTCTGATGCTGGCTGCGCTCGACCTGGCATGAGACAACTATACCCGTCGGGATGTGCGTAATTCGCACCGCCGATTCAGTCTTGTTTACATGCTGTCCGCCCGCACCGCTACTGCGGTAGGTGTCAACCTTCAAATCCTCGGGGCGTATCTCGATTTCCGCGTCGTCCGTTATCTCGGGCGTCACCTCGACAGCCGCAAAGGAGGTGTGCCTTCGCCCGGAGGCGTCGAAGGGCGACACCCTTACCAGCCTGTGGACTCCCGACTCGCTTTTTAGGAAACCGTACGCGTTTTCACCCTCAATGGATATGGCGGCGCTCTTAATGCCCGCCTCGTCTCCGTCGAGGTAGTCAAGCAGCTTGTACTTAAAGCCATGGCGCTCCGCCCAGCGGGTATACATGCGGTAGAGCATCTGCGCCCAGTCCTGAGCCTCGGTTCCGCCGGCGCCCGCGTGGAAGGAAACTATGGCGTTTGAGCTGTCGTACTCGCCCGAAAGCAGGGTGGAAAGGCGGGCGGTTTCCAAATCTTTCTCAAGCTTGTCGTACTCCTCGATAAGCTCGGGCAGCAGACTCTCGTCCCCCTCCTCAATTGCCATCTGGCAAAGAGTTATGAGGTCCTCGTAGCGTGTTTTTAGCTTTTTGTAGCTGTCGCACTTAGCTTTCAGCTGCTTTATGCGCTTTAAGACCTTCTGAGAACGCTCCATGTCGTTCCAAAAGCCGTCTTTTGAGCTCTCCGCCTCAAGCTCTTCAATCTCCTTTAAGGCTTCCTCCGTCTTGAGGGCGGTAGAGAGCGTGACAAGCGTCGGCTTTAACGCGTTTATTTTTTGTTTGTATTCTTCAAACTCCAGCATATTCCATCTCTTTCGTTAGAATTTTTATAATTCGTATATAATTAAGTTTTATTAATTAATAAATAGATTACATTGCCTTACTATCTGGTGCTCGGACCAGCTTCTCCTTCTTCACCGTAAATCAAATCGTCAATGTCGTCCTTATGCTCGGTGCCGTCTCTTATATACATAGAACGCCCCATATGTACCTCCCCTTGCCTAAAATGTTAAATAGGTTATACATTCATTCTATGCGCGGCACCCGGAATTATGACTATTTTTTTACTGTTTCCCGCCCTTGAGCCCGCCGCCGAAGTTGGCAAGTATGTTGGTCTCAAAGCTGTAGCTTATGTCGGCGGCCTCGCGCTCGCGCTTTAAGGCGAGCGAGATAAGCCTGTCGAGGAGCTCCGGGTACTTTACGCCTATCGCCTCCCAGAGGTAGAAGGACAGTGAGCCGGGGATTGTGTTTATTTCATTTACATAGAGCTTCATATCGTCCTTGTCGAGCAGAAAGTCTATTCTCGCAACGCCGCTTGCGCCGAGCACCTTGAAGGTTTTGATTGCGAGGGTTCGCACCTCTTCCCGAAGCTCGGGGCTTATCGGCGCGGGTAGCAGTCTCTTAAGGCCGCTCATGCCCTTGCCGCCGCCGGATTTTCCGTCTCCGCCGCCGTACTTGTCCTCGTAGCTGAGTATCTCATCGGTGTTGATGGGCTCCTCGCATTCCGAGGCCTCGGCGGTCTCATAGTCGCCGAGCACCGAGCAGTTAATCTCGCGCAGGTTTGAAATCGCGTTTTCGGCGATTACGATGGTTGCGTAGTTGAAGGCGTAATCCACAGCCTCGATTAGCCCCTCGCGATTGCGGGCTATCTTTATGCCAATGCTTGATCCGAGGTTCACCGGCTTTACGATAACCGGGTAGCGCAGGGCGCCCTCAAGCTCCTCTATAAGCTCGTCGCGCTTCCTGCTCCAGCGCTTTACATCGAAGCGCACGCAGGGCAAAACGGGAATGCCGCTGTCCTTCAAGACCGCCTTCATCGCGTACTTGTCCATGCCCAAGGCCGAGGCAAGCACGTCGCAGCCGACATAGGGCACCCCCAAAGTCTGCAGATAGCCCTGAAGGGCACCGTCCTCGACGTTTGTGCCGTGCACGGCAGGAAAGGCTACGTCTATCACGTCGAATACGTTGTTCCCGAACATCTTCGGCGGCTGGCGCAGAAGCTTCATCCTGCCCTTTTCGCCCATGGGCAGAACGCGCACGCTGCGGGAAACAAGGGCCTTTATATCGCGGTAGGACTCAATTTTGCCTACATCCGGGCCGCAGTAGAAGTCCCCCTCCCTCGTTATATAGATGGGCACTATGTCATATTTTTCCTTGTCGAAGGCGTTTATCGCCTGTATCGCTGTTATCACGGAGACCTCGTGCTCAACGCTCTTCCCGCCGAACAGCACCCCTACCTTGATTTTCATGTGCCTGACCTCCAAACATATGCCTAATAATTATCCGGCAAATCGTTTTCAAGTAAAATCACTTTACGATCATTCGTCACCAAAGAGTCAACGGCGGTCAAAGCCGTCTGTATCGTCGCACCGACAAATATCTTGTTTTTATCGTACCCGGCGGACAAAAGCCCGTCGTGTATAGGCTTTGTCTGCCTCTCCCCGACGAGCGCAACGAAGTCGCAGACCTCTGCGGCCTGCCTGCCGAACTCGTAGTTTAGCTCATACTGCTTTTCGCCGAGCTCAATCATGCCGGGGGTGATGAGCACCTTAAAGCCCGAAAACTCGCCGAGGACCGATAGAGCCGCCTTCGCGCCCGAAGGGTTTGAGTTAAACGCATCGTCTATCAAAATGTCCCTTCCTTTGTTTATGAGCTGCAGCCTGTGCGGCACGCTCTCTAGCCGGCGCACCTGCACGGCTATGTCCTCCATCGGAACGCCGAGCGTGTCGGCGACGGCAATCGCCCCTGCAATGTTCTGCACGTTGTGGCGCCCTATGAGCTTCGTTACGAAAGTGTACTCGGCGCCGTCCCTGCCGGTCATCTTAAACTCCGAGCCGTGCTCCGAGACCTTTATGTCCCTTGCCCGGTAGTCCGCCTCGGATTCGCAGGCATAGCTCACCCGCCTTGCCTTGACCTTGCGGGCAGCTATGTATTCGTTGTCGGTGTTGAGAAATATAATTCCGCCCTCGGGCAGGGCCTCTTCAAGCTCGAACTTCGTGTTTATTATGTTCTCAATGCTCCCGAAGGTCTCAAGGTGCTGTGGGCCGATGGACGTGATGATGCCCATTTTTGGCTTAACAATATCACAGATTTCCTTAATCTCGCCCACGCCCTTTGCGCCCATCTCGCAGACGAAAACATCATGGGTCGGGCGAAGGAGCTCGCGCACGGTGCGCACGACGCCGAGGGTTGTGTTGTAGCTCTCGGGCGTGACAAGCACGTTGTATTTTGCAGAGAGCAGCTTCCCGATATAGAACTTGACGCTGGTTTTGCCGTAGCTGCCCGTTACGCCTATGACGGTAAGGCGAGGCATCCCGCGTATTATGCGCTCGGCGTCCCGGATAAAGCCCAGGTTTATGCTCTTTTCGACAGGCCTCATGATGAGGTTTGAAAGGAGCACAGTCAGGGGGTTTATGAAGAGCACAAGCGCGAACGCGGCGTAAAAATACATTCTCGCTTCCTCAAGTGCCACCGCCAGGGCTATGAAAAGCGCGTATAAAATCACGAGGGTTGCAAACATGCGAAGGACGCGCTTTGTAACGACAAGCGGCTTTTTCGCGCGCCTTTGAATATTTAACAGGGCCGTCGCGACAAGCAGCGCCGCCGCGACATAAACTCCGATTTCCGGTACAAAGACAAAGGCGGCGGCAACCAGGGCCGGCAGGCTGCGCAAAAGTCCTCTTTTGTCCTTTAATATCCAGTTTATATGCACACTCATGACGTACATATTGAGCTGGAACATGTGCATCTGCCGTTTTGTTAGCACCGCGGCGGCAAACAAAAAGCACAGCGTATATAATATGAAACCTGCGGTATCCGTCATCAGCGCACCCCCAGAAAGGAATCCAGCACCCTGTACACAAACGAGGGCTGTTCGAGATAGCAATAATGTCCCGCGCCTTTGACGACGACAAGCCCCCCGTCGGGCAGGAGTTTTTCCATGGCCTTACCGTCGCTGAGCGGCGTAGAGTCGTCGTTTTCTCCCCAGATGAGAAGCGTCGGCTGTTTTATGTTCGGCAGAAGGTGCCTGAGGTCCTCGTTAACCAGCCTTACGAGCGTATCCCGCATCACCGGTGTTGCGTTGCGGTAATCTTCAGAGCCGCTCGTTTTTTTGAATTTTTCGAGCGCGCCCGGAAACAATAATTTAAGCGGCTTTGAGGAGAGTATCCTTTTGCCCAGCTTGTAGCGCTTTATGCGGCGCTGCTCGTCGGGCGTTTTTTCGCGTACAAGCCCGGCGCTGCCGATAAGGATAATCTTCGGCACCTCAAGCGCAGCCCGGCTCCCCACGGTTTTTATGATTATCCTGCCGCCGTTTGAGTGGCCAAGCAGCACCGCTTTTTTCACTTCCAGCGCATTAAGAAATTTAAGTACGAAGGCCGAATAGTCCGCCGCGCCCCAGGGCTGAGGCGGCTCGGGCGTCCTGCCGAAACCCGGAAGCTCCGGAGCTATCACGCGCATATATCTGGACAAATGTGCAATAAGCCCCTCGTATAGGGAAAGGTCCGTACCCCAGCCGTGCAGCAAAACCAATGTCTCCCCGCTGCCGCGGTCCTCGAAATAGGTATTAATCCCGTCTATCGTTATATACAATGCGGAACCTCCCTTAAACCTTGTCAGCCATCCTGGAAAGTAAACGCGCCCAGTTCTTTCCAACAAGCACCGAAACCCTGTGTGAGTCGGCCTTAAGCTTCCGTAGTTTTCCGACGCTATATTATATACCAGTTAACGCGTTTGCACAATTACAATGTACAAAAATATACTCAAGCTAAGGAAACTGTGCGTTTTTACTAGGTAATCGAAAAATTTTTTACAAAAAAAATTATATTTTTATAAATCTTATTGTTCAATTTATGGTATTATATGCTTGTATTATAACGCAACAAACTGGAAAGGAATTTCTTATGCGCAGACAACCTTTTAACCCCGAAAAAGAGCTAAAAGAAATCGGTAAGTTCCGTACTTTCCCGTCTCCGATGGCGCCGGACGGATACTTACCTAGGTACGACAGACCGGTTACTCCTCGTGAGAACTTCCTCGCCATGCTGAAGGGCGAGTCTCCACAATGGATACCAAACTTTTTTTATGACATTCATACCTTCTGCCCCCGCGTAATCCCCGACAATGTTGCCCGCGGCATGGTAGTGGACGGCGAACCTATGGAAGGGCTCAAAAAGGGCGGCCTGGACATGTTCGGCGTAGAATGGGAGTATGAGGAACTGGTCGGCGGTTCGATGGTCAAGCCGGGCAATCCCAAGTGCCCCGACATCTGCGAGTGGGAAAAGTATATTACCTTCCCCGACCTTGACAGCTGGGACTGGGCACACGCCGCCGAGGTCAACACCCCTTATTTTGACGGCGGACGCCCCGTTGAGTTTACCATATTCAGCGGCCTTTTCGAGCGTCTGATTTCCTTCCTCGATTTCGAAGCCGCCGCATTGGCGCTTCTCGACGAGGACCAGCAGGATGCCGTTCACGGGCTGTTTGACAAGCTCTGCGACTTCTACGACGACTATATTGGATACGTTAAGAAGTATTTCCCCTTCGTAGACATTATCTGCTTCCACGACGACTGGGGCTCACAGCGCGCGCCTTTCTTCTCGCTGGCAACCTGCCGCGAGATGCTCGTTCCTTATCTTAAGCGCGTTGCAGACTCCTGCCACAAAAACGGCTTCTTCCTCCATCTGCACTGCTGCGGCAAAAACGAGATGATTGTACCCGCGATGGTCGAGGCAGGAGTGGACATGTGGATTCCCCAGCCCATGAACGATTTTGACTACTTACTGAGAAACTTCAACGACAAGCTCGTTCTAGGTGTACAGCCCCCGGAGCTCAAAGAGGAGCTTGACGAGGAGGGCGTCAAAGAGGCCTGCAAAAAGTATGTGGAGTCCACGCTCGTGGCTTCCAAGCCGAGAGTTCTGTGCTTTGCCTCCTCTGCCCTGAGGAAGTATCCTTCCGTAGCAAAAATGCTGGATTATCTTTACCCGATAAGCAGAGAGTATTATTCAAAGTTATAGTATATACTAATATTATATAGACAGGAGATGTGCTACTATGATAATTATTGGCGAAAAGATTAACGGTTCAATTCCCTCCACAGGGCGCGCTATCGCCGCAAAGGACGAGGCGTTTATCCGCGATCTGGCCATCCGCCAGGCTGAGGCCGGAGCAGACTATATTGACGTCTGTGCTTCCGTCAACAGCGAAATCGAAATGGAGACTATGAAGTGGCTTATCGACATCGTTCAGGATGCCGTAGACACTCCCATAGCAATCGACAGCCCCGATGCTCAGGTCTGTATAGACTGCATACCCTTCTGCAAAAAGCCCGGCATAATCAACTCCGTCTCCGGCGAAGGAAACAAGATGGACATCGTCTTCCCGGTCATTGCCGACACTGAGTGGCAGGTTATTGCTCTGCTCTCCGATGACAGCGGTATTCCTAAGAACGCAGCCGACCGTCTGAGAGTATTCGATGCCATTATGGCCAAGGCCGAGAAGTTCGGCATCGCCCCCGACCGCATCCACATCGACCCGCTGGTAGAAATGCTCTGCACCTCCGAGAACGGAATTGAGACGGTCGTTGAGGTTATGACCGAGGTTAAAAAGCGCTATCCGACCATCCACATAACAGGCGCTGCCAGCAACATTTCCTTCAACCTGCCCGCCCGTAAGCTTCTCAACCAGGTCTTTATGACGCTCGCGATGAATTACGGAATGGACAGCGCGATACTCGATCCTCTGGACAGAGGCATGCTCGGCACAATCTTCGCCACCGAAGCCATGCTCGGCCTCGACGAGTTCTGCATTGAGTATATCACCGCTTTCAGGGAGGGCCGCATAGGACCTGTCAAAGATAAGAAATAACCTTGACTTGTGCCCCGTATAAATATATAATTGAATTAATTCATATAGTATCTATTACGGAGCACAGAAAGGATAAACTATGGACAGAGTCGCACTTGATTGCCAGAAGGAATCGCAGTTAATTGAGCATCGCATCAGGTTTTCCAAGGATGAAAACTATGAGGTGCCCGTGTATAATACCCCCATCCCGCCCGTTGAGAACTTTAAGCTGATGCTGGATGGCAAAATCCCCTTCTGGATGCCCTCAGACAGTGACACACTATCAATCATTCCCCGCATTCTTCCCGACAACGTCGCCCGCGGATATGTACTCGAGGCCGAACCGCTTGCCCCCGAGGAAAACGGCGGGGTTGATATGTTCGGCGTTGATTGGGTATTCGTCCCGAGCGTCGGCGGTTCGATGGTCAAGCCTGGCAACCCCAAGCTTGCTGACATCTGCGACTGGAAAAAGGTCATCACCTTTCCGAACCTGGACGACTACGACTGGGAGGGCAGTGCGGTAAAAAACGCGCCCATTCTTGAGAAAAACAGGGACAAGTTTATCGAGACCTGGATTTTTAACGGCCTCTTTGAGCGCCTGATTTCCTTCCTCGACTTTGAGGGCGCCGCACTGGCCCTTCTCGACGAGGAACAGCAGGAAGCGGTCCACGAACTGTTTGACAGGCTCTGCATACTTTACGACGATCTCATCGGACGCCTTCAGAAGTACTATGGCGTACATTTCGTCACCTTCCACGACGACTGGGGTTCCCAACGCGCCCCCTTCTTCTCGCTGGAAACATGCAGAGAGATGATAGCCCCCTACCTCAAGCGTGTGGTTGAGTCTTGCCACAAGCGTGGCCTGTACTTCAATTTCCACAGCTGCGGAAAGAACGAGATGCTCGTTCCCGCAATGATAGAGGCCGGAATTGATATGTGGATTCCGCAGACCATGAACGATTTCGATATGTTGGTCAGGGAGTACGGCGATAAGCTCTGCCTTGGCCTAAGGCTTGCCGAGCTGCCGCCCACGGCCACCGACGAGGAGATTTCGGCTGCCGCCGCTTCTTACATTGAGCGGAGCAAGGGCTGCACGCGCGTGTTCACTTCAGGCGCACTGTTTGCAAGATCCAACCCCGCAATGGCCAAGCTTTTGCGCGAGATTTACTTCCAGTCCCGCGAGGCCTACAATAAGCTCGCAGCTAACTAACGTTGTTTCTTGACTTGTGAGCAGAGTCATCTACATAATAATTTTAAGGAGGATTTATCCATGTCTATCGTAAAAGAAATCGCATCCGCAGTAGAAGCCGGCAAATCCAAAGTCGTTGGCGGACTTGTTGAGCAGGCACTTAAAGAGGGCGTAGAGCCCAGTGTTATACTCAATGAGGGCATGATCTCCGCAATGGGTATCGTCGGCGAGAAGTTCAAGAACAATGAAATTTTCGTTCCCGAGATGCTCATCGCAGCTCGCGCAATGAAGAAGGGTGTCGAAGTTCTTCAGCCTCATCTTGCAAAGCAGGGCGTTGAGCCTATCGGCAAGGTCATTCTCGGCACAGTCAGCGGAGACCTCCACGACATCGGCAAGAACCTCGTCGGCATGATGATTGAGGGCGCCGGCTTCAAGGTAATCGACCTCGGCGTCGACGTACCGCCCGAGAAGTTCATCGAGGCAATGAAAGAGAATCCCGACTGCAAGATAGTCGCTCTTTCCGCTCTCCTCACCTCCACCATGCCCGCTCTCACTTCCACCATTAAGGCCATTGAGGAAGCCGGCCTGCGCAACACTGTCAAGATCATGGTAGGCGGCGCGCCCGTAACCCAGGCTTTTGCTGACGAAATCGGCGCCGACGGCTATTCCGAGGATGCTGCTTCCGCAGCCGAACTTGCTAAGAAACTCTTCAAAGAGGCAACAGCATAATATTAGACTTGAGATAATTTAGTCTTATAAGTTTACCCCCCTAACCCCTTAGGTTCGGGGGGTAAAGTTTTTTCATTTACAGCAGGGTCAGAAAAGACGGACAGCCTCCGCCGTCCGTCTTTCGTCTTATGATTGCCTGAGCTGATTTGCAATAGCTTTAAGCGAGCCTATCGTGACATCACCCGACACCGCCATGTCCTCGGCCGTGAAGGCCATCGGGAAATTGTCGGAGAAGAGTATCTGGGCGGAAGGGAGAAACTCATCGTCGCCCTGCCAGAGTATGAACTGGAGTCTCAGCCCCTCGAGCAGCTCAAACTCGTATGAAATATCGCCCATCTTCAGCGGCGTTGCACCTATGCTCTCCATGGCCCTTTTAAAATCTTCGGGCTTGTTTCCGAATGTAAAGGCCAGGCGCTTTATACACCTGCCGTCGAAAGGTGTTGTATAGACGGCCCCCCAGGGCACCTCTCGGAAGGTCAAAAACCTGCCCTCTGCCTTAACGAACCTGCCCTCTATGAGGTAGCGCATCACAAGAAGCTGTGCCGCCGGCATTGCCTCCAGAGGGGAAAACATATCGCTTTCCTCCTCCGGTTTCACGTAGAAGCGGGGAAAGCCTATGCGGTACGCCCTGTGCATAAACTTCAGGCTGAACTCGCTTTGCTCCGCGTCAAAGCGCAAGTTGCAGCGCCCTTCTACCTCCCTTGGGTCAAGCGCCTCATAGAGCGGTGTGTAGTGCATGAGGGGCCGCTTTTCCTTGTTGTCCTTTTCGTACAGCATATTATTCTCCAGATGTCGGGAACAGGGACTCATCCGTGTGCGGTATAAAGCAGGCCGCGACGAACTCCTCCATGTATCCGGGAACCACGGATAACTCAAGATAGGTCATTCCGCGGGCGATTTCAAGCGTCTGGTCGTAGGCCTCGCGGGACATAAGGGACATATAGCTTCCGGCTAGCGAGGAGTTTCCTATATAGCTGTATTTTTCAATCGGTATGTTCGGCAGCATTCCAATTTTTATCGCGTTTTCTATGTTTATGCCGCTGCCTATGCCGCCGGCCACTATAACGCGGTCTATAACGCTCACATCCATGCTGAGCGACGAGAGCATGGTACGTATGGCCGAGAAAATCGCGGCCTTTGCGCGTATGAAGTTGTCTATATCCACCTCAGTAAGGAAGATGTCCCTGCCCGTGGCCGTTTCCTCCCTGTCAACCAGGATGAAGCGGGCGGCTCCGTCCTTGTCGCGTCGAATCCTCCGGCCTTCCCGCACGAACTGGCCTCTTGAATTGATTATGCCGCAGCTGTAGAGCTCGCTTATGGCGTCAATGAGGCCCGAGCCGCAGATGCCCATGGGCTTTTGTCCCTCGTCTCCTATGACCTTGATTGTCGGCTCCATGGTCTCTCCGTCTATTTTCACTTCATCTATTGCTCCGTTTGCGGCTCTCATTCCGCAGATAATTTCGCCGCCCTCAAATGCGGGGCCCGCCGAGCAGGCGCAGGCCATCATGAAGTCGCTGTTGCCGAACACAAGCTCCCCGTTCGTTCCGAGGTCGACAAAAAGCGTCATCTCTGGGCTGTCCCACATCTGGGTGACAAGCACGCCCGCCGTTATGTCTCCGCCGACATAGCTCCCGATGTTCGGGGTGATGATTATTCTAGCGTTGTTGTTCGCTTCGACGCCGACCATGACTGCCGGGATGGGCCTTGTCTCAAAGAAAGCGGGCACATAGGGCTCTGTGCGGATAGGGTCTGCGTAGACGCCTGCAAAGAGGTGGTTCATCGTGGTGTTCGAGGCTACGGAGAGTCGGCAGACGGCCGAGGGGGGCACCTTTGCCTCCTTGCACATATGGCGGATTATCGGGTTTATTGTCTCCTGGACGACGGCCCTCTGTAGGGCCTCCCGTCCGCCGGGGCGGGTGGATTCCACTATGCGGTGGATTACGTCCGCGCCGTAGCGTATCTGCTGATTGGCCGCCGAGACGCCGCTGAGCATTTTCCCCCGCTCTAAATCCACCAGGACGGCGGAAACGCTGGTCGTCCCAATGTCAATGGCAATCCCGCAGGGGAAGACCTCGGCGTCCGGAGGGAGAACCTCAAAAATCGTAAGCCTGGAGCGCGAATGCTCAATCAGGCATTTTATCCTGAAGTTGTTCTCGCGCAGGACTTCCGGGAGCTTTTTGAGGACATAGAAAGGTATGCCCACATAGTCTGGCTTGTATTTGTCGTAGAGGTAGCGCGAGAGCCTTTCGTTGTCGGGCATGGTGTCCTCAAGCGTGGGCTCGTCAAGTTCAACAATAATTGTTTTGAAGGCTCTCAAAAAGCCTATTCCGGCTTCCGAAAGCTTCTTTTGCATTTCTATGATTCCGCCGAAATCCCTTTTTCGGGCGGTAAAATCGGAAGATAGCGAGTCCTGATAAGCCGTGGCTTCAGCCGGGATTTCGATAATCGCGTCGCCTACTACCCTGCTGACGCAAGCGAGGCGCCAGCCGCTTTCGTATTCCTCACGGTCTATGTGACGGCTTTTCTCGCAATCAAGCTCGCCCTCTAAGAGTTTAACCCTGCATTTGCCGCAGTTTCCGCTGCCGCCGCAGGGCGCGTCTATGCTGACGCCCGCGCTTCGCGCGACGTCAAGCAGGTTTTGAGAGGGCGCGGCGAGGACCGTCCGGTCCCCGCCCCCGCTTAACTTGAAGGTAATCTTGAACATAATCCCCTCTTACCGTAAAAAGCTCTTTAAAAAGAGCTTTTTACTTTGTTTCTGTATTAATAACACTACATTATCGGGTCCAATCCAAGCGCCGGGTGCTTCTTCTCCTGCAGGAAATCAAGCACGGCGTCGGATTCGACCGCTATGGTCTCGTCGCAAATCATGTCGGTGAAGTTATCGATGCCGTAGAGCTCTTTCGCGGTCTTGTTTAGCCTGTTTGCGACGTCGTCCTTAAGCTCCTTGGGCATCCAGACTATTCTGGCTATGCCGCCCTCGGCCTTAATGAACTTCTTTGAAGATATGAAGTGGCGGCCGTGTCCCATAAAGCCGGGCGTCTGAACGCCGCCGCCGGTCATGGAGGCAAGCTCTCCGAAGGTCATTCCGGTCGGGGTCAGGCCCTTGTATTCGCGGTTTACGACAACGACGCCGTTTGCCTCGGGCAGTATTCCGCAGATGCACTCAAAGCAGCCGCAGCTTGTCATCGGGTCCTGCATGATTGAGTAGAGCGTAACTTTTTCAACCGCTCCGTGGGTTGCATCCGCGACAATCTTGTTTACGTTCTCGTAAAGTCCGAGTCTCTCGTCTATGAGCCCTTCCTTCTCTATCGGCTGGCAGGGGCCTGCCGGGGTGAGCTCCTTTGTCGCCTTGGCGTCAAGCCAGGAAACGGCTCCGCACAGTCCGAGACGCTCTGGCGTGACAACGCAGCAGTGCGAGGGCGCAAAGGACTGGCAGAGTACGCAGGTGTAGAACTTATCAACGCTCTCGTCGGTCATGCTGGAAAGGCGCTCGTCACGGGCGTCGTACCTCGGCATGGCGAGGGAGTTGAGCAGCTCGGAGACCTTTCCGGGCTCCGTTATCAGTGTCACCTGGCACTTGTCAACGACGCTTGAGAACTCGTCCATCACCATGTGGTAGATGACCTCGCCGAAATCCTTAAGGCGCAGGCCCTTCTCATAGGCCTCCTTGCTCACGCGCACGCGGATGAGGTTCCTCTGTCCGGTGTGCATGACGCCTTCCATATAGTTGAACCAGTGGTGTATCTTGCGCTCGATTACCGGCTCAAAGTCAGCCTGCATCTTCGTTCCGGCGACCTCGACTACTATTCCCAGAGCCAGCTCAGCGGGAGCCTCTGCTGCGATGTCCTCGCCGACTATTGTAATCTTGTAATCCTCAACCTCATCCAAGCCGCGCATCACGACGAGCTCGAAGGCGGGTTTTTTATCGGAGGAAACTTCAGCGTGCATGTCGGGACGGCGGATTATCTCGCCTTCAAAGGCCGAGGCGAAGGCGACATGAATCGGCAGCTCCTTGACCTTGACCTTGATGTTTCTAAGCTCAAGAGAGCGTTTTGCGGTCTCATTGTGGTCGGTCACTGACTCAAGAGCGCCGGGCACCTGGTTTTCACCGAGGTCAATGTCGACTATGACCGGGAAGCCGAGGGCAATCGCGCCCGCGCCGGCGGAAACCACTACCTCGTTCAGAGGCCCGTAGGTATTTACAAAGGCGGGCACGCGCTCCTTGGTGTATTTAAGCAGTCCCGCAAGGTCGCCAGGTTGGACGTTTCCGAATATGAGGGCAGCGCGGATTGCGACGGTTACGACGTGGATTACCGCGGTCACATCGTGCCCGAGGGGTATAACGCGGAACTCAAGGCCAGCCTTGACTCCGCCCCCTAATACCTGCTCTATAACGTCGCCAACAAGGAATGTGAGCAGGCCCTTACTCTGGTAGTCCTTTACGGTCGCCACGACGTCCGCTGCGTTCTCGGCCTTGCCGATTACAACGGCCACGCCGGGGATGTCGCCCGTTACGAGCGGCACTCCGAGGCTTCTGATTATCGGGTCGGGAACGAACCCTATTCCGGTTTCGTTTTCATAGGGGCTCGCGCCGCCCACGAATTTTAGGGCCTCGAGAATTTCTGCGCCCACGGCCGTCGCCAGACCGGCGTTCAGAGCCTCGCCCAGATTCTCCTTGTTGGAGATGAGGCTTTTGAGTACGCCGACGCAGGCGGGGAGGTCGGAGAGCTTTGTCACCTTGACACCTGTAGCCGCATAAATAGTGGGAAGAAAATACGCTGTGTCGGGGAACGCTACCTTGGTATCGCCGCCGTATTTGGCGATCGCGTCGTTTACGGCGCTTTCTGTCAGGCCGGCCACTGCATTTGAACCTGCATAAATCAGATCGGTGAGTGCGCTCATAAATATTCCTCCTGTAAAAAATTATACGTTAGCACCTGCTGCGTGAGGTTTATAAACCGTGGCGCCGGGCCGGGATACCGGCTACCGGCTACCACGGCTTAAGCTTCATCAGGATACCCTTTTTGCGCTGCTTTTACCCGTGCTTATATCTCGAGATATGAGTCGGCGTACAGGTTGTTGTTTTTGATTATGTCGCAGGACTTGATTGTCTCCATAACGCGGAGGTCGCAGGGATTGACAATAGCCGAAGTCAGGCCGCACATCATTGCCATGGCCACCATTGCCGAGTCCATTATGGGGCGGATGTGCCTGGGCATGCCGTTTGAGATGTTTGAAAGGCCGCCGGTTGTGTTCAGCCCCATGTCCGAGAGCATCTTTATACACTCGAGGACTTCCATCTGCTTGTCCTGCATTCCCTTGATGACAAGGAACAGGGGGTCAAACCAGAGGTCGGCAGGGTCCATTCCGAGGCTCATGCCGCGCTCAAGCATCTCCTGGCAGTACGCCATGCGCTCGTCGTTGTCCGCAGGAACGCCCGCCTTGGAGCAAAGCGCAAAGCAGATGGCGTCGTTGGCGGCGGCAAGGTCAATGTTCCCTATGCGGTCGCCGGCGTCGGCCGAGTTGATGATGGGCTTGCCCTTTGAGCGGTTGTAGACGGAAATTCCGGCCTCTATGGCCTTGGAATTGGACGTGTCAAGGCACAAAGGCACGTTGTCAAAGTTCTCCTGAAGGAGCTGGACAGCCCACTTCATAAGCTCAACGCCCGTGCTCTCCGCAGGGCCAATGTTTACGTCCAGGTAGTCCGCACCGGCGTCAAGCTGCTCCTTCGCGCGCTTGAGGATGGGTTCGGGATTCCTTTTATCCATCGCTTCTCTTATAACGGGCGAGATGCAGTGTATGCGCTCACCTATGGTAATGAATTTTGCCATAACTGTTCCTCCTATATATGAGGGGCAAAAGCGCCCCCGCGTATTTTTATGCGTTAAATTCCCTCAGGAACTTGACAAGCTGTATTGCCTCAGGCGGACTCGGAATAATCTTCCAGCCTGGGAGCTTATCCTCAATTTCGCCCTTGAGGACGGCAACCTTGCCCGGGATAACGAGAGTGCGGCTCTTAATCTTGTTCTCTATGTCGGCTTCCTGGAAGAACTTGGCTATCGAGGAAGCGGAGAGCTTGCCGGCCGCCCATGCGGTGAGGACCGAATAGCCGCCCGCGTCGGTGATGAGCAGGTTTACGGGGACGCCCGAGCGCTCGACCTCGCCGGAGACAACGAAGTAGGTCAGCGCAAAGTCGACCGTAATCAGGCAGACGGAGTTCTCGTCGGCGCCGTTGAGCGGATAGATGCCCGGCTCGACCTTCATCGGCTTTTGCGGGTTTGTGAAGATGTTCTGCCGTAGACCGAAAAGCGGCAGCGCGTCGGCATAGCTCATGCCCTCGAGTACGACGACGGAGCCGTATCTCAGCGTAAACAGCGAGGCCAGTGCAGTCTGCATATGGCGGTCACCGGCGGCAAGGCGGGCTGCGTTGACTATGGACGGATAGCCGAAGCTGCGGTCGCCGTCCTTGATGGCCGCTCTGCGAACCTGAACGGTGGCGGCGAAGGTATCCTTGATATTGGCCATTGTCACATCGAGGATAAGGTTCTTGTTTCCGGCTTTCTCAAGCTTTTCAACCGTGTCGTGGAGCTCAGCAAGGTCTTTGCCGGTCACGCCGAGAACGAGGCCGTGCTTTACGGCAAGAGCGTTCATGGCCTCAAAGTTTGATGCGTTGGCGCCGGAGAGAACGGGCTTGCCGGCGGCGGCGATTTCCAAAGCCTTGGCGGCAAGGTCCGCGTCCGCGCAGTTAATTATGAGCGTTCTGCCCATATCATTTGCCTTCTTTACAAGGTCGAGGAACTTGGTGCCGTCAGAAACGTAATCCACGAATACGGCCTCAACGCGCATGCGCTCGCCTATACGCTCGTAGTCGATATTGGCGATGTCGGCAAAGGCCTTCTCGTTCTGCTCGTCGGAATATGCGTCGGAAACAGCGACGGAATAGAGGGTCTTGCTGACAAAGGTCTTGTCGTGGCGATAGAGCACCGTCTCGCCGCCGAGGCTGTGCTCGTTTTCTCCAGTGCCTATCTTGATGGTCTTCATCGGAGGAGCCGTAGCCTCGTCAAGCTTTGCTTTAACTTCGTCCGATATATGCGGGCATTTATCTATGGGTATTGCGCCCTGGGCAACCTTCATGGCGAAGGCCATGCAGGTCGGGTTTCCACAGTCTTTGCAGTTGGTTTTGGGTGTCAGTTTGAATATATCTAATCCTGTAAGTGCCATATTTCTGTACCTCCAAAATTACATCAGGGCTGCTACCATCGCGGAAATCGTGGCGACGGAGGCGGGATGTTTGAGAATAACGGCGTCGGAGCCGGCGGCCAGGCAAGCCGCCGCAGTGACTATTTCCATCTGGATGCCGCGCTGCTCTTGATTGCCCCACTCGGGCATGTCATCCTCGGAAATGAGAGCTTCCTTTACGGACCATGTCTCCGAAGCGACGGGGGTCACGACCGGCATCTGAAGCATAGCATCGCCCTGAGCCAGAGCCGCGAGCTTAACTCTCTCTATGGTAGAAGCGACGTACTCAAAACCGTAGCCTGCCGCCGCGCTGCCGAGATTCATTATTATGTTCTCTTTTGCGACGCCAAGCTGGGTCAGAAGCACGTTAAGCTGCTTTGCAAGGTTTATGTCAACTGAGGACTCAGCGCCGACCTTCTGGGAATAGGCAAGGCCAACGGAGGCGCCGACCGTCTTGTGGTTTTCCTCTTTAGCCGAGAGGAAGAGAACGTTCCTGCCGGTGAGCGCTTCAGCCACCTTCTCAAAAATCTGAGCGTCTTTCTGGCTGTTCTTGCAGCCTGCTATGACAAGCGGAATATCTATGGCCGCGGCGACCTCTTTTGCGATTTTTACGCAATCCTCAACGGTTCTTTCCCCTTCTCCGGGTTCCGCGCCATCAAAACGAAGGCAGACAAAATCCGCTCCGGGCATAGCCGCCGCTTTTTTCGCCACTTCTGCGATGGTCTTGCAGTCGCCGTAATAGTCAAGCATAGCCTTGGGCGCGCCTTCAAGTCCCAAATCGCTAATCTCAACGCCTATTTTTGGGGCGTTCTCAATAGGTGCGTCGAAAGAATAGAGCGGATATACCGTGGCTCCGCCGAGGGCAATCTTCCTGTCACCGGCGCCGAGTTCAACGGTATTGATTGCAGATTTGTAAACCTGCGGTTTCTGAACAAATGCCATGATTGATCCCTTTCTTTTTTATATTTAATGATTTTTAGCTTATTTGTGTTAGATAAGCTGCTTTATATTCCCAGACTCTCGACCAGCTTGCCGACCGCCAGTTTAATAGGCGAGCTGTCGTCGATGTCAATAATGGGCTTGCCCATGCAATCAAAATCATATACAGCCTTGTCCTGCGGCGTAACTCCCAGAAGCTTTAGCCCCGACTCCTCGACGGCCTGACGAATACCCTCGTCAAGCTTGCCGTCCGGGGCGCGGTTTACTACAAGCCCCATCTGTCTGGGATTTAAATTCAGCTCCATCGCAAGTTCGGCTATCCTTGCAGCCGCCTGCACTCCCCTTCTGGAGCAGTCGCTGACGAGGATAAGCACGTCCACATGCGGAAGCAGGCCGCGGCTTATATGCTCCATGCCGGCTTCATTATCCACTATCACGTATTTGTAGTTTGCCGCATGCTTTGCAAGTTGGGATTTCAATACGCCGTTTACATAGCAGTAACAACCCTCGCCCTGAGTGCGTCCCATGACCAGCATGTCAAAATCGTCCTCCTCAATGAGGGCGGAGTTGAACTTATACTGCAGGTATTCCGGCTTTGTCATGTTCGGTGGGATTGGGTTTGGTTCCATCAATTCAGAGTGCGCAATCTCTTCGCGTATGGAGCCGAGGGTTGTTTCGACCTCCACACCCAGCACCTCGTTTAAGTTCGAGTTTGCGTCGGCGTCCACCACAAGAAGAGGTGTCTTCTTCAGCTTGACGAGCCTGTCGATGATTAGGCCGCAGAGCGTGGTCTTTCCGACGCCGCCCTTACCGGCGACAGCTATAGTAAAGCTCATCTCCCGACCTCCTTCTCAGCTAATACCAAAACCCCGGCGTCAAGCTGCGCCGAGACTATGCGCCCTTCGAAAACGGTCTCGTTTCCCATAATATCGTAAAGCTTAATTGTATCGCCGTCAACTTCTATTTTTGAAATGTTACGGCAGAGAATTCTGTCGTTGTCCATTCTTTGATTGTATACTGTTGCAAGACACATAATATACCTCCAATCCGCCCTATGTAAAGGGCCGCGAAACCCCTGCGGGTTTCAAATCCGTAACCGAAGTCACCGGTAAGGGCGCTTTCAGGCACGCCCGCCCGAGCTATTCTCCGATGTCTGCAAGAGCCTTTTCAAGCAGCTCGTTGCCTTTTTTGTAATATGAAATCGCCTCATCCATGCTCTTCGCGGCGGTCTCCATGCCGAGACCCCTCAGGCGCTCCGATAATCCAAGCAGCTCCTCGGCGTGGTGCCGGTTGTGCGACAGCATATAGTTTAATAGCGCCTTCACTTCTTCCCTCTCGCCGGCCGCGGCGCCCGTATGGGCATGATTGTGGTCGTGCTCATGGCCGTGCTCGTGAACATGAGCATGACTATGGACGCTTCCGTCCGAGTGCGTGTGCTCATGCGCGTGTTTGTGCTCGTGATAATCGTGCATATTCTACCCTCACATTCTTAAGGGGCAATTATCGCCTTGGGCTCCTTATTTCCCCTCGACTGATACAAATGCCCTCTAAAACTCCATTTTGTCCATAAATACATCGTTGAATTCGGGCATGCCGGCCAGTTCCATATATTCCGTCCGACGCCCTATCTCATTTGAGCGCAGGTACTCGTCCTTCGAGAGCGCAACCATCTTCGCGCCCTGACCCGCGGCATTGCCTATCGGGATTATCTTGTCTTTAAGCTGCTTCGGGATAAGCCCGATTCCGCAAGCGCTCTGTGGTGACATATAGTTGCCGAAGGCTCCTGCGAGCATGACCCTGTCGACACCGTCCACCCCAATGCCGAAGCGCCGCATCAGGAGCTCAATGCCGGAGGCTATGGCCGCCTTGGCAAGCTGCACCTCGCGGACATCCTTCTGGGTAAGGCAGAGATCATCGGTCAGCCAGAACACCTTCAGCCCGTCCTTTTCGCCTATATGCTTCGACAGCTTCCTTGCAGTTTCGTCCGTAAGCTCCTCGGGCTTTGCGATCTTGCCGGTTTCGTCTACCACGCCGTATTTTACAAGCTCGGCTATGACATCAATGAGCCCGGAGCCGCAGATTCCAATCGGTTTAACGTCGCCGATAACCGAGAAGTTGACGACCCCTCCGGTAAAATCGGCGTGGTCAATCGCACCCTTTGCCCCGCGCATGCCAATGCTTATGCGCGCGCCCTCGAAAGCGGGACCGGCCGCGGTCGAACAGGCGCAGAGCCTGTGGCGGTTGCCGAGCACCATCTCGCCGTTTGTGCCTATATCAATTAGAAGGGTCATCGGCTCCTCCCTGTCGAGGTTCGACGAGAGGATGGCGCCCACAGTGTCGGCGCCCACGAAGCCCGATATGTTCGGCAGTACGAGGAGCTGAGCGTTTTCGTTTACATCAATGCCGTAATCGACAGCCCTCAGGCGCTGCGGCTCAACCACCGCTGGTTTGTATGGGGCGAGCACAAGCGTTTTGGTCGAGATGCCGAGAAAGAGGTGATGCATGCAGGTGTTCCCAACGACGGTGACGAGGTAGATTTGCTCCTTTGCTATGCCCGCCTCGTTTACGGCCTCTTCCACAAGCTCGGAAAGGGCATTCCTAATGGTGCCTGCGAGCACTTCACCGCCGTTTTGTATGGCGTAATTAGCCCTTGACACTACGTCCGCGCCAAATTTAGACTGCGGGTTGAGCAGGCTGACCGTTGAAATCGTTTCTCCCGTTTCAAGGTCCAGAAGGTAGCCGACAACCGTGGTGGTCCCTATGTCAAAGGCTATAGCGCAGATGGGTTTTTTACTGTCCGAAACGCCGAGCCTTGTGTCGTCGAAATAGACGGCTCCCGTCGCGTCGCGTTTTATTACGGACCTTACATCATACTTTGACTCAATCCCGGTTTCAAGTATTTCATGTCCTTCCGCCGCGGAGAGTTTAACCACCATCCCGTCCCTGACGGTTGTCTGGCAGGCGAGGACAAACTCCTCCCTGCCGTCAGTGACGACATGCACCCCGCAGCCCCCGCATATGCCCTGGCCTCCGCAGGGCGCGTCTATATAGAGCCCTGCGTCTATTGCGGCCATCAAAATGGTCATCTTCGGGCTAGCTTCGTATGTGATGCCGGAGGGCAAAAACGTTATTTTACAGCTATCCATACCTTCAACCCCTTCCAAATCAGTCGCCAATCAAAATGCAGCCCACAAAGGTCTGCGTCCCCCTGCCGTGGTAATATTCGACATTGTTTTTCTTGCAGACATCGCTTACCATTAGCCCCAGAGATTCCATGGACGCAATGCGACGCTTCTCGTTAACGCAGGGATTCGGATACGAGCAGGTTTTGCAGACCCTGCAGGCCCCAGCGCCAAGAGGAAGAACGCGGTAACTCTCCGAAAGCTCGGACGAAAGCTTCTCCATCAGCTTTCTGTGCTTCCCTTCAAGCTCCATCGTCGTTTCAAAATCAAATTCATCCTCAAGTTCGCCGTAGGTCTGTACTATAATACCCTGCTTATAAGCGGAGATGAGCTTCTTCATCTCCTCCAGTGTTCCGCAAGCTGGCGGACAGGTCCAGTTTTTCCCGTATTGCCCGCATTTATTTTCAGCACAGGCGGCGCGGACATCCTCCCTGAGCTCAAGTGTCGATATATCAAGCGGCGCCGCTTCCGAAAAGCCGATTTCCAACGCCCTGTCAACAATTTTGTTTATTTCAACCACAGAATTCCTCCGGACATACCAACCCAATTTAACAAAAATCTAGTCATATTTTACACTAAAACGTCCCCATTGTCATGGATTTTTTTAAGAATATGGCAACAAATATTATTCTCAATAATATTTTACAAAAAACCCAAATAAAAAATAAAAAGAAGTTTTGGCATTGTTCAAAATCTAGTTGACAAGTCACGGACCCTTGGGTATAATAGCATTTGCGATTTGGCGGCATAGCTCAGTTGGCTAGAGCACTCGGTTCATACCCGTGGTGTCACTGGTTCAAATCCAGTTGCCGCTACCATGGTTCATGTATGGGGACAGATGTCCGCATCTGTCCCCATACTACTAAGAATACGGCGCGTTGGTCAAGCGGTTAAGACACCGCCCTTTCACGGCGGTAACACGGGTTCGAGTCCCGTACGCGTCACCAGTTTAGGGCGCTCCCAAGGAGCGTCCTAAAAACCCTTTGACAAAATGGTTGAAGCCGCCCCCGGTAACTAACACGTTACCAACAAACGAGCGATTATAAAAATCTCAAAACCCCTGAAACCGTTGAAATCACTAGGTTTTTGGGACATGGAGGCTTAGCTCAGCTGGTTAGAGCGCCTGCTTCACACGCAGGAGGTCGATGGTTCGAGCCCATTAGTCTCCACCAACGAGAAAATCGACACCAGACATGAGATACCCGGAAGTGCTGATATTTCAAGCACTTCCGGGTATTTCGTTTGCTGTTTGTGCGGTTTTGCCATGCGTATTTCAGCATTTTTCAGCACGGTTTTGCGTCAATTTATTGTTAATATCCAAGATTTACGCGCTAATAATAAGCTCGATCTCATCCGGCGTAAATTCGGTGAACAAAGCGGCTTCGACTGTTTCCCCATTTTCGTCAAAAAACTCAATAGTAAAGGCTTCTCCACAGTTAAGAACATCCACAATAGTTCCGCGATAGGAGGCCTTAACGCCGTACTTTACATTATCTTCTTTAAGCCTTACCACATCTAATAGCTTTAGCATTTGTCTGACCTTCTTTTACAGCAAAGCACGGGTTCCGGTTGCTTGAGGCGAAGCAGTAAGCTTTGCCCAAAGGCTCGTCTTCGTTGCCGGACAAGTTACCGCCCCTGTCCGCCACAGCTAATGTTCAAACATTTCATTGGATTATACCGCCTTTTCCCCCTCCGCCTCAAGGGGTTCCCGCCTGTATCCTCTGCCAATCCGTCAACATATCAAAGCGCCCGCAATGTGCCATAGCCGGCAATAACTGAAACATTGAATCAATAGCCCTGGCAAAGCACACCTGAGCCGCCGCCGATTTTTCAAATCGGGCCCTGCAATAGCAAATCACTGTTTATTTTGTTGTCAGTTTATGCTATAATACGGTTGAAGGCGAAAGGCGTTTCGCCCACCGTCTTTCCTATCCTAAATTCAGCGGTGGTCCGCCGCAGAAGGAGAGTGCGCTATGAAGTTTGTTTTTACGGAAAAGAAAACCCAGGTAAGCAATGATGTGAAAGCGTATGCCGAAAAGAAAATCAGCAAACTGGACCGCTTTTTTAAAGGGGATGCGGACGCCTTTGTAACCTTTGACGCAGAGCGCGGCCGTGAAATCGCCGAGGTGACAGTGCGCAGCAGCGGCACTTATTTTAGAGCAAAAGAGATAACCGGGGACATGTACGCTTCCATCGATGCGGCTGTTGCCACTATAGAACAGCAAATCCGCAAAAACAAAACAAGGCTGGAAAAAAGGCTCCGCGAGGGCGTCTTTGACCGCGACTTTAAAGCCGCGCCCGGACCGGAAGAGCCTGAGGAAGAATTCAAGGTCGTGCGCACAAAGCGTTTTTCAATCAAGCCCATGACGGTTGACGAGGCGATTTTGCAGATGAATCTGCTCGGTCACGAGTTTTTTATGTTCAGAAACGCCGAGGACAGCGACAGCTTTGCCGTGGTGTACCGCAGGAAGGGCGGCGGGTACGGCCTCATTGAGAGTAACGACTGAATAAAGCAGGTTTACTGAGAGGACGGACAAATCCGTCCTCTCAGTATGTTTACATTTTTCCTTTATTTCTGTTAATCCAACTGTTATAATGTTAAATAGATATAATATTTGGTTATAAAGATAATGATTTTAATGGGGCAGAACAGGAGGGCAACACATGGCTATTCCGGTAACGGATCTAAGCAACTTAAATCTAGCGGTGCTAATTGACGCCGATAACGCCCCGCGCACAATGATCCGCAACATAATGCAGGAAATTGCTATCTACGGCACACCCACTGTGAAGCGAATATACGGAGACTGGACCAGCCCGAATCTGGGCAGCTGGAAAATGGCCCTGCTTGAAAACGCCATCACCCCGGTACAGCAGTACAGCTATACAACGGGCAAAAACTCGACAGACTCCGCGATGATAATCGACGCGATGGACATCCTCTACTCCGGCCACGTGGGAGGCTTTGTGATTGTCTCAAGCGACAGCGACTTTACCCGCCTTGCAACGCGTATCAGGGAATCCGGCCTGCGGGTGATTGGAATAGGCGAAAAGAAGACCCCCGCTCCCTTTATTGCTTCCTGCGACAAGTTTATTTATGTTGAGCTCATACGCTCGAAATACCAGGAACAGGACGAACAGAAGGCTGAGCCCAAGCCGCGCCGCTCAACCAAGAGAGGGGCGGAATATCCCCCGATACCGCCTGAGACGGTGCGTCTCATCGCCGACTCCGTGTCCGACATAGCCGACGACGACGGCTGGGCCTTCCTCGGGGAACTGGGGAACCTGCTTATTAAAAAGCAGCCCGATTTTGACCCCAGAAACTTCGGATTTTCAAAACTGACCCCTCTTGTCCGCTCGCTTCCACGATTTGAAATCGACGTGCGTCAGACGGGAGATGCCAACACCAAACACATATACGTGCGGGATAAGGAAGCTTAAATCATGTTATTCAGAACGAAAGTGCGCGTTCGCAGGAGGCGGCGCAGAGGACTAATAATCTTGATATTCCTGCTTGCCGTTCTGGCGTTTTTCTTCTACGACAGCTCAACCCGGCTTGTTACGGAGGAGTTTACAGTCGGCGCCTCGCTGATACCGGGGAGCTTCGACGGCTTCCGCATTGTCCAGCTCTCGGATTTGCACGGCAGGAGCTTCGGACCGAACAACGAAAAGCTTATCGAAGCTATTATGGACGCCTCTCCCGACATCATCACCATAACTGGCGACTTCATTGACAACTCAAAGAGCGGCGAGTGGGCGAAAAGCCTGCTGGAGAAACTCGTCGAAATAGCCCCCGTTTATTTTGTCACCGGCAACCACGAGTGGGCCTCGGGCGGGCTTGTCGAGCTTTTTGCAATAATGGAAAGCTGCGGCGTTAAAGCGCTGCGCAACGATTACGTAGTGCTGGAGCGGGAAGGCGAGAGCATAATTCTCGCGGGCATCGACGACCCAAACGGCTATGCAGGCCAGAAAACGCCGCAGGAGCTTTTCTCCGAGATACGCGAGGAGCAGGGCGAGAATTACACTGTCCTACTTGCGCACAGGCACAACATGCTTGAGACTTACGCAAGCGCCGGGGCCAACCTCGTTCTCGCCGGCCACTGTCACGGCGGCATAATCAGACTTCCCTTAATCGGCGGGCTTCTCGACACGGACAGGACCTTCTTCCCCGAATACGACTCAGGCTTCTATATTCAGGGCTCGACGACCATGTTCGTTTCGCGCGGGCTGGGGCTTATATTCAACATCCCGAGGTTCCTGAATAATCCGCAGATAGCCGTGCTGATACTAAAGAAATAAATTAACCAGGAGATGCTATGCTTAGCAAAACAGTTCTTCCAAACGGCGTGCGCGTCCTGACCGACAGAATCCCCCATGTGCGCTCCGCTGCCGTCGGTATATGGGTCGGGATTGGCTCCCGATTTGAAGCCGCGCGCGAAAACGGAGCGGCGCATTTTATAGAGCACATGCTTTTTAAAGGCACCGAAAAGCGCTCGGCTGCCGAGCTTGCCGAGCAGATGGACCAGATTGGCGGGCAGATAAACGCTTTCACCACCAAGGATTGCACCTGCTTTTACGGCAGGGTGCTCGACATAAACTTACCTGTAGCCATAGACCTACTCTGCGACATGCTCTTTTCCTCGTGCTTCGACGAAAACGACGTAATGAGCGAGCGCGGGGTGATAATCGAGGAAATTGGCATGTATGAGGACACGCCCGAAGACCTCGTGATAGAGCGGCTCTATTCGGAGGCTTACCGGGGCTGCTCTCTTGCACGGCCGATTTTGGGTAAAAAATCGACCCTTGAGAAGATGACAGGAGAAACGCTTCGCGATTTCATGGAGCGCAAATACCGCGCCGGCGACATAGTAATCGCAATATCCGGCAGCTTTACGGACAAGGACGTTGAGTATATACATGAGCGCTTCAGCCTCATGCCGAAAAGCCGCAGGGCGCGCCTGCCCGCGTCCAAGTATCGCCCCTGTATCACGACAAAGCGAAAGAGGATAGAGCAGAACCACCTCTGCTTCGGCTTCCCCTGCGTTTCCAACTTAAGCCCCGACCGCTACGCGATGCAGCTTCTGAACAATATACTCGGCGGCGGCATGTCCTCCCGCCTTTTCCAGGAGCTGCGCGAAAAGCGAGGGCTCTGCTACTCGGCGGGCAGCTTCCTGTCGACCCAGGACGATACGGGACTGTACTGCCTCACGATGGCGCTCGGCGCGGATTCCGAGGCGGAGGCCATCGGAGTGGTCGCGCAGGAGATTCAGAAAATAAAGAGCGCAGGCGTCACCCAAACGGAGCTTGACCGCGCTCGCGAGCAGGTTAAGGCGAATATCCTGATGGGGCTTGAGTCGACCAATACTCGCATGTCCAGAATGGCAAGGTGTGAGCTCACCTACGGGCGCATAATTACCACCGAGGAGACCATCGCCGCCTACGACGCCGTAACGCGCGAGGACCTGCAGCGACTTGCCAACGAGGTGTTCGACATAGAAAAGACGGCCTTCTCCGCCGTCGGCAGGGTAAAACCCGAGGAGCAGTATAAAGAGCTGCTCGCAAAGCTTTCATAAATAAGCCTGCTTTTGCATGACGCAAAAAGCAAACCGGCGCGTTCTCCGGCAAAATGCGCCTCAAATAGTGCAAAAAAGACGAAAGGCGGCATTTGCGCCGCCTGACAGCATTCTCTACCCATACGTCATATATGTGCATTAAAGGCTCTCCGCCGTTTGGCGGGGAGCCTTATTGTCATTTTAGCATCAGATACAATACGCCGTTTAAATAGGCATTAACCATTGACTTATGCGCATCAGTATTGCATTTGCACAGCTCGGTTGTATCCATCCCCATGAGCGCGAGCAGCACTGTCGCCGCCCTGAGCGCGTCATCTTCCTTTATCAGTCCCCACGAAAGCTGGTCGAGTATATGCGCATAGCAGGAGGTTTTTATGACGAGCTGCCGGTCCCGCCTTATACACTCAAACGTCTTTGCAAGGTCTTCAAAGCGCGCGCCGTTTGCGCTCAGCCTCGCCTTAACAGATTCCTCGGTCACTCCGAAACGGCACATGCGACTTATAATATCCATCTGCCGCTCGGGACACAGCCCCGTCTCAAGGAACAGCGCCTCCTTGACGGCTGCCATAACGGTTTTACCGATAAGCTCGCCGAGCTTAAAGTGCTTGCCCGCCTCCGACAGCCTCACTTTTGAGCGGGGATTTGTGACTATTATGGTGCCGTCGGTGCCTGAGCCCGTGGCAAGTCCGCTGGAGTAGCAGCTTGGCACAAGAAGCTCCTGAATTGCCGCGGTCTTCGCCTCGGTGCAGGTGACAAGCGAGCGGACCATTGCCCCTTCGGTGAGATTTGCGTCTATAAACAGCAGGATGTTTATCGTGCCAGCGACAAAGCTTATATTTCCCTGTCTTTCGTGCCAGCGCGCTTCCTCCCCCACCCTGCCGCCGTTTACGTCTATGCCCCCGGTGACTGCCGCCGTCACCGTCGTGTCCTCAAAGGCGAGAGACTTTATCGATACGTTTTCCACGAGCGCCGCGGTGCTTATGCCGGAGGAGTATTCCGGCTCAAGCCCAAGCTCACTGGCTATGGCGGCGACATGGCCCTCGTATGTGGGGGCCTTCATTTCGCCCGAGGTCTCGCCCCCGTGGTTGAATATCCACTTAAGGTCGTCCCGCCTGCCGCCGTTTAAAGGCGCCGTACTAAGCACGCTTCTCTTCTCAGCAAAGCAGGCGACTATTGCATCGCCGCGTCTTTCAAGAGTATCGCCGTTGTTAAACCGGTAAATTACCACTCTGGCCATCCTCCCACTGCGACAGCATTTTTCTCATCCAGTCGTGAACGTCCATATCGTAAACGGAAGTTAAATTCTCCCTTGTCAGCACATCAGGAATTTCCCCCGAAGCCACGAGTCGCCCTCTGTGCATCAAAAGGGCATGGGTGCCGTAGGCCTTGGCAAGGCTGAGGTCGTGGACGACCGATATGACCGAGCGCCCGGTCTCCTCTATCCAGTTTTTTATCAGGGCGAAGGTCTGCTTCTGGAAAACCAGGTCGAGGTGGTTTGTCGGCTCGTCGAGGATGAGAAGCTCCGGGTCCTGTGCCAGCACCTGCGCCAGGAAGGTGCGCTGCTTTTCGCCGCCCGAGAGCGTCAGTATTGACTGCCGCCTGAGTTCCTTAAGGCCGGTCAGCTCCAGCGCCCTTTCGACAAATTCCGCGTCCCCGGACGATTTCGACGACAGCATCCCGCCGGAATAGGCATAGCGCCCGAGCCCCACGACCTCCTCGACGGAGAACGAGTAGCCCACAGGCGTGTCCTGCGCCAAAACCCCTATTTTGCGCGCAAGCTCGGTCGATTTGTACTTTCTTATGTCCTTCCCGTCAAGAAGTATCTGTCCGGTATAGGGCGCGCCGCGCGAGACGGCGTTGACCACCGTGCTTTTGCCCGCGCCGTTCGGGCCGACTATCATCACCCACTGTTTATCGCCGACGGCAAAGCTCACGTTGTCCAGAATTGTGAGGCTTCCGTATCTCACGGAGAGGTTTCTTGCCTCGAGCATCATCCTCTCCCCTTTCTCGACGAGTAGAAGATATATACAAAGGTTATCGAGCCGATAAAGGAGGTGACAACACCTATCGGGAGCTCAAGCGGGCTCAGGATGACCCTGCTGACAAGGTCTGCGAGCATCAGGAATACGGCGCCTGCAAATATGGAGGCGGGAAGGAGCTTTTTGTGGTTCGGCCCCGTTATCATTCGTGTCATATGCGGGATGACAAGCCCCACGAAGCCTATCGTGCCGCCTATCGACACCGATACGCCTATGAGCGCAGAAACGGCTATCAGCACTATGAGCTTTACGCGGCGGACGTTGACGCCTATGTTCCTTGCGTTGTCCTCGCTTATGGCGAAGGCGTTAAGCTCCCGCGCACAGCTTAGCAGTACCGCAGCGCAGACAGCGAAGGCCGCGGCGATTGTAACCGCGTTTCCATAGCTGCTGCCGGAGAGCGAGCCCATAGTCCAGAACATTATGCTCTTGACATGGTCGCCCGCGAAGGTGACTAGCAGGCTTATTATGCTGCCGGCGAACATTGTAAAGATGACGCCGATTAGGATTATGGTGTTGGTGGAGAGAGTGTAGTCCAGTTTATATGCCAGAGAGAGTATAATCATCAGTGCAAGGAAGGCAAAAACTATCGCCATGACCACAGTGCCCCCACCCTCAATTCCGGGTATGGAGACACCAAAGGCTATGGCGAGTATGGCTCCTATCGAAGCACCGGAGGACACCCCGAGCGTCGTCCCGTCGGCCAAGGGGTTGCGGAGCAGACCCTGCATCGCAGCGCCGCAGATTGAAAGGGACGCTCCGACAAAGCCGACGCAGATTACGCGGGGCAGTCTTACGTTCAGTATTATGGCCTTTGCCGTACTCTGCGGCAGCTCAGCGCCTAAAATCGCCCTCCATATGAGTGAAACGGTCTCCTTTACGGGCACGCTGACGCTGCCCGCGCAGACGCAGAAAATCAGCGTAACAAGCACAGCCAGCGTGAAAAGCAGGTATGTAACTAAAGAAAAGCCCTCTCTTTTTTTCATTTCCCGTCCCGCCTATATGTGTATCAACGCATCCCGAGGGGGACAAGTTGAAATTTATCCGGTAAAGCGCGGAAGGACAGCCGTCCTCCCGCGCCAGAATAAATCAGTCTCCGTAAGCAAGTTCAAATATCATACGCGCCCCTTCGACGAGCCTCGGTCCGGGCCGCGTGGTCTCGTTGTTGTAGGTGTTTAGAATCTTCCCGTTCCTGATTGCAGTGATATTCTCCCAACCCTTGCGTCCGGCTATCTCCTCGATAGCCCCGTAGGACATTGAGGTTGAGACGATAAGGTCGGGGTTCCTCTCGATGACCTGCTCCTCCGAGACGGGAGCCCATTCCTCAACGTCGGCGAATATGTTCGTAAGGCCGAGCAT
>DUPK01000030.1 GCA_012838345.1 Clostridiales bacterium
AGGTCCTCGGAGTCAAGCGCGCAGGCCAGCACCGATGTGGCGCGGATAAACTTGCCGGTGGAAAGCGCAAGGTGCCGCATATATTCGCGGACCAGCAGAGGAGAGGAGCGCAGCTTTTTGTCCAACATTTCTTTCACAAGCTCGAAGGCCTGAGAATAGCTTAACCTTGTCTCCTGTCTCTTTTCGACGCTCAATTCCTTAATCATTATATAGATACAACTTTCTTATCAGTGGTAGTCTCTTCCAGCCTTCCTTGAGGGCCGGCATGGCATAGTAATCCAGTCCGAAGATTCTTCCGGCTGCGATCAGGACGGCGATGCCTGCAAACACCATCCAGAATGTGCTAAGGTACAGTCCCGTAGTGCACACGAACATAAGCTGCAGAATTAGGGAGAAGGCGGCAGCGGGAGTCGTTAACAGTCCGCCAATCAGCGCAAGGCCAATGAGTATCTCGGCTATGACGATAAAACCCTGCATGAACAGCTGCATGCCGTCGCTTGAGAGCACGACGGAATCAATGAAGCGGTTAAGGAGGGGAATGTCAATCTTGAATGCATAGTCTGAGATAGTTGAGCTTGCGAGTTCCTTTCCGCTTACAAAGATGATTCTGAAGAGCCCTAAAATGTCCCAGTTAATAATTGTCGTTCCAACCGCGTCGGCGACAGCGCCCGTAGCGGAAGTTACAGCGTCCGTTGCGGCGGTGGTGGCCTGCGTCACGCCGTCGGCGCCTGTGCCCAGAATGCTGTTGTACCAGGCAGTGGCTCCGCCGAAGAAGCCTTCAAGCTTCGGGGACTTGAGCCAGCCCTCGACCAACTTCATAACACCCTCATAGACCCAAACTGCGCCCAGCCAGACTCTAAGCGGGACCAGCAGGAAGCTAGGCGTGCGGTTGGAGAAGTGGCCGCCCACGAAGCTCCTGCGGTTTCGGATGGTGAAAAATTCGTGCTTGCAGTAGCCCCAAACCTTGGTCCAGCCGAGAACCTGCACGAAGTAGATAATATTGATAAAGTGCTTGGCCAGCATGGCCAGGAAGGATGGCAGGTTGAACATCCGTTTCGGGAAGCCCACCCGGGCTACACCGTAGCGGCCTCCGATGCTCACCATGAAGCCGTGGAATTTGGGCTTATATTCAATAAGCTCGCCGCTGCCCCTGATAAGGCAGGTAAGATTGTGGGCGGCGACGTCGGCACTGTGCTCGCAGTTTTCAACCACCTGTGGAACCGGATGCTCCTCGCCCGGCGGGGTATAGAGCATGTTGTCGCCGATGACGAAAACATCCCGGTAATCCACGGAACGCAGGCTGCCGTCGACCTTGATGCGTCCGCGCCCGGCGGAGTCCAGCTCCTTTGCAGCCTCGGCCGTGATGTCGGCGCTCTCGATTCCGGCGCACCAGATAACCGTGGAGGTGCCCCTGCGCACGACTTCGGCATTATCTCCGGCCATGGTTTCGATATAGTCCGGGCCGATGCCGACCACGCTCGTGCCCAGAAGTAGATTTACGCCCATTTTTCTAAGGCGTCTTTCCGCTTTGGCCGAAAGCTCGGTGGGGAGGTTCGTAATCGTGCGGTCCAGAGTGTCCACCAGGCAGATGTTGACGTCACGGCGGTCAATCTCATACTTTTCGCAGAGAATCGGCATGTATTCCGCCAGTTCGCCCGCCATCTCGACGCCGGTAAATCCCGCGCCCACGATATAGAAGGACAGCAGCTTCCGCCTTTCTTCCGAGTCCGCTATGCGGCAGGCCTCGGTGAAGATTTCGGTCAGGCGGTGGCGAATCTTCACGGCGTCGTCGTAGGACCAGAGCGTGTAAGCGTACTCCTGCGCACCCGGTATGCCGAAGAAGGTGGGCTTTGAGCCGGCGCAGAGTACCAGATAATCATAGTCGTAGGTCTCGTGCTCGCCGACGGCTTTCTTGTTACTAAAGTCAATAGAAGTAATGGTGTCGAGCCGTACGTCCACTTTGCGGCCCGCGAAAACCTTTTTCAGGCTGACGCGAATACTTTCTTCATCAACACGGCAAGCAGCCACCTCGTGGAGCTCGGTCAGCATTGTATGGAAGGGGTTTTTGTCGATAAGCGTGATGAAGACGCTGTCATCCTTTTTAAATCTCTTGGCAAGTTTTTTTGCCGTAAGGATGCCGGCATACCCTGCGCCGACTATTACTATTTTTGCAGCCATATTCTCCTCCAGCGCGAATATATTCTATATATTCTCAGAAGTATACTTTTGTCAATAGTCAATAAAAACACATATCGTACCAGAGCGCAGCAGTTTATTACCTAGAGATAGTAAACATAACGCTGCGCTTCATGATTATAGAAAGGATAGCAAAGATATTATGCCAAAAAAGCCCCTTCTTAATGATGGCGAACGGCTGAAAACACATGTGGAAAGCAGTATGTTGCGAAAGCTTCGGAGAATTATCGCCGCGAGAATTTGACGAGCACACCCAGTGCAAGATATTATTACTTTCTCTTGATTGTCTTCCCCGCGCGTGACTATGCCATTCGCGCTTTACGCGCATAGCG
Organism: Clostridiales bacterium; assembly: GCA_012838345.1. Lineage (GTDB taxonomy): Bacteria > Bacillota > Clostridia > Oscillospirales > Oscillospiraceae > DUPK01. The sequence continues at coordinate 2,529 of DUPK01000030.1, forward strand.
CCGCCTTTCGCCGGGGATGGAAAACTTCAAGGGAAAATCAACTGTGTTTCCGCAACCTAACTGCACTATTCTGACTGATTGCGTATAACTTTTTCGCAAAATTCCCAGCAGTACCGAAATTTTCTGTTTCAAATTGGGCGGGACTAAGTACCCTAGAGCCGTGTGTATCCGCTTCTGTGGCTTCTTTATTTTATATTAAATAAAAGTGCATTCCCGTGATCCGGAAATGCACTTTCCCCATACTCATTTAACCAACAGCGCAGAGTGCTGCCACCGACGCCTATTTGTATGGCTACTTGATTATATTATCTAACTTTTGGGGTCGATTCAGTTTTGCAGATTCCGATTTATCTGCTCAATTTCGCTAGTTATACACTCGTACACACCCGGGTAGCAGCTTCCAGGCCCGCCACCGGCAGCGCAAGGGATGAAGTAAAGTCTGGAGCCTTCTTCTATGGCCTGATGCACCGCAGCCTTCACCAGTTCCGGTGTCCAGTCCTCTCGGTCAACGTCTGCGTTGTCAATGCCGCACATAAAGCTGATCTTTCCTCCGTAGGTCTTAAGCAGCTGTGGTATGTTATTGGAACGCATACATCCCTGCCACACATCTATACCCATTTCAATCATGCTGGGTACCAACGTTGCGGCGTAGGAATCCGAATGGTGTACGATGACTTCCACGCCGTGGGTCTTATAGTAGCCGTAAATTTTTTTATAGGCCGGCAAGAAGAATTCCCTGAACATCTCCGGGGATAAGAAGGTAGTCTGGCGGCTTCCCCAGTCGTCGTGATGGAGGATGGCGTCAGGCTTCAGGTGCTTGCAGAGCTCGGCTGCCCAACGAAGCTCCCAATCGGTCAGCATATCGATTAACTCGTGCATACATTCCGGCTCCTCATAGAAATTTATGAGGCAGTTGCTTATTTCCATCAGATAGTGGCATCGCTCGAAGACACCAGGGGCTACCATGGCGGTGACGAAATATTCGCTGCGATCAACCGCCTGTGCTTTTTTAACGTAGGGTGCCCACTCTTCATCAGGGAAGATTATGTTCGGAGGCGTCACAAAATCTCTCCATCGAGTGATATCCTTTATGACTATATGGGCATCATCGTGCACGGGAAAAGGGCCTGGAGTGCCCTCAGGCCACGAACGTGTGACGCCCCATGCGTCCACAACATTTAACTGGCCTCTAGCGGGCGAGGGGTTGCGCAGCGAAAAGGGCGTTTCACGCTGTATGGCGAAAGCCTCGAACTGATTTACATAACGGTCAGGCTTTCCGCCGCGAATGGTTTCTAAGAAGTTTTGCCTTTTTGTAAGCATTACGCTATAACCTCCGAATCAGCTTTTTGTTTATTAGCATTACATGAAGAAAGTATAAAACAGAATGCAAATGACAAGCGGTACTAGGGCAAACAGGAACATGTTTCCGTAACCGACTACATCGGCGACCATTCCGCCACATAGACTACCGAGGATTATTCCGATGTCCGACGCGCAGAAGAAGGTGCTCGCGGCCGCCCCACGGCGAGCCTCGGGAGCAGCCTGTACAGCCATGCTTTGCAGCTGTGGGGTTAGAATGCCATATACGACTGACCAAAGCAAGGCGGCGCCAAGGTACATATAGATATTCTTACAGAAGGCCAGCAATATAAAATATACTATAAAAACGCCATAACCGAGATATATCAGTTTCTTGCGGGGGATCTTGTCCACTGTCGCTGCGTTCAGGATAAGGCGGACGACAATTAGGCCGATAGCGCTGACGCTAGTAAACCAGCCAGGATTGGCAATACCGATGGAACGACCGTAGAGTATGACATAGCTTCGCAGGCCAAAGCCAAAGTTGACGGAGAACGCTGCCAGTATAGCCGGCTTGACAGAGCGCTTTTCAAATAGTTGGCTCAGATTGATAACCTCTTTGAGCCTACAGGGCCTACGGTCGATAGGCACGCGGAACGATACCAACGTTGACAAAATGATACCTATTGCAATGGATACCACAGACCATAAAACGATGGCTGAAGGCCCCTTGCGATTGTAGACACTGACGCTGATAGTGGCGGTCAGGGCGGATACGAGGCTACTAAATAGTGTAATGTAACCTATGCCCTTGTCCATCTTGTCCGGTGGCATATAGTCATAGGCACTGGTATTGCAGATTGTGATTGCGCAACCATTACCTGCACCCTGAATTAGTCGCATGACAATAAATATTCCAAAAACTGGCGATACAAGCATCAGCCCCATGGCAGAGGCGAAGACTATCGATGAAAGAACAAACGCTTTTTTGCGGTTGCCGTGGTCGATTATCCAGCCAGTTAGAAGCCTTGCCAGCAATACTACTAGAGAATATAGGCTATGAATAGTACCGTAGCTTGTATTTGAGCCCCCCATATCCACTACCCACAGTGACATTGAGGAACCAAGAAAAAAATTGCCGAAATTCACAGAGCAGGCCACAGCTGCTATCAGGCAGAAATACCTGTTCCATAGGGGGGTTCCGGCCTCAGGTAACCTGACTTCGGGCCTGCTCTGAAAGCCATTGCCAATTCTCAATAGAAACCTCCAAATAAAAAACCTATTATGTCATACACGGGCGCACTTTCCAGAGGTTGTGCGCCCGTGCTCGATTGGGGTGTAATCCTCTCTCAGAAAATGAATCCGAAAAATGCGAACACTACCGCAGCTACAACTATCCAGACGGCGGTATATATCCAACCCTTTGTCCATAGAAACTTTGTAGTCATATTAGGATGTCCGGTTATCAGTGGCGCAAGGGAGCTGGCTGCGGGGGTAACAAAGGCGAAGAAGCAGCAGAAGACTATGGTAGAGCAGACTGCAGTGGCATTGCCCTTGCCTTCAAGCTCCAACATACAGGCAAATGGCATGCAGATGGTGTTAAGCACATAGGCTATGGGGGAGCCGTTTAGGAATTGAGTCAGAATCGTGCAAAATACCGCAACTGCAATAACCATCGTGACAAAGCTCATATTGCCGAGGATAGGAGTGAAAACCTTCAAAAGCCAGTCACGAATGCCATAGTCAGCATTGCTCATTGCCTGACCGCACATAGAAATACAGGCTATCATGCAAACAGTGCCCCACATGGCATTGTCTCGGAGCAATATAGATCCGTTTATAAAGGACTTGCCGTCCTTCATGTGAGGGATGCAAAGCAGACAGAAGATAACGATCCACGGCCATGTGCTACCAATAGAGCTGAGAAATTGATTGACAGCGCTTGATTTGGGGAGGAACATCTGGATAAGAAGGACAACTATTCCGAAAAGGAAGGCGCCAAACAACAGCGCCTGACGCGTGTTAAGTTTGGTTCCAGACTCGCTGAGACCCTTCAGATTGCTGGTATCAACATTTGCAAGCGGTTTGAGATCGCACTTGAAAACGGTTTTCATAAGAAGAATAAAAAGAATAAGGAAGATGACAACGGTAAAGCAGCAGGCAAGGAGATAGAGGAGGGAGTTGAACTCAACACCGTAACTTTCCATTATGCCGGTTGCTACTGCAAGAGTAGAGAGGTGTATACCTTTAAAAGGTAACATATAGGCGCCTATGTTTGATATGTAGATGCCGAGAAGTATAAATTTATGTTCCTTGCTATCTCTATCGTAGCCGCAGGCGTCCACTAAGCCGCCTGCCACCTGGTACATCATTAGTATGGAGGCCGTACCAGAGGTAAGCATAGAGAGAATTGTGGTTGCGAGGAAGAGCATGAACAGAAAAAGGCCCGGGCGTCCGCGAGTTATTTTCCTTGTCATAAGGTAATTTGCCATGACGATGGGGGCTCCGGACTCCTTTAGGGCACCACACAGAGCAAGTATGAACAGTAGCATGACGACCGTCGAGTTGCCCATCCAGTTTTGCAGCATGGCGGAGGCGGTTGCGTAGCGGTGGCAAAGCAGGGCGAACATTCCCAGTATGGGCGGCCATATCGTTTCTTTGGTGCAGATGAGCATCAACAGCACTCCGAGGTAGACGCCAATAATTTTTACGCCCATATCGGTGACGGTGGACCACGGTTTGACCACATATCCGAACCCAAACATTAGGAAAATGGAAAAGATAGTGAGAAACGGATAAGCGGTTAGTTTCTTATTTGTAGTGGCTACTGTAGACATGAAATAGAACCTCCACTTTCACTTAAATGTATTGTTTTGAGATACTTTTCGCGGGTTCTGTATTCCTCAACAGCGTTTTGTGTTACTGCCTCTTCGGTAATAGAGGTAAAATATACATATACATATTTAGCACTAACCGCCGGCATTTGCAATGCGAAGATACCATTGACGCATCCGCGGGGGCGGATTGAACTATCGGGAAAACGGATAAGATGTAGAACTGGAATGTCTTATAGGAGAAAAAGTCGGATTGGGAGATGAATATAAATATACGAAAGACTCGAAAAATGGCCATTTTTGGGCATTTCAGACTGTGTTATTCTTGACAAGTCTACCTATTGTTGTATAATATAAACATAAATAGTATGCAAAGGCTTTTGTCCTGGGAAATGGTGTATACAAATATTTGCTTATCCGGTTCTTGTTGCTTTTCTGGCTGGTATCCACGGCATGCTCCTTGCCCACAGTGGCTGATAAGAAGCAAAGTTCTCGGCTGTAGCACGATTTTTGAAACAAAAGGACACCATCCACTGAATGGTGTTCTATCATTTTTACTAAAAATGTGCCGTATTGGCTTGAATTCTAAGATATAATTTTGAGTTGTTCATTATTATTTTCCTTTTTTACTTATGTTAAGTAGTGACTCAATTCTACTGTGTGGTAAATTGCAAGGGATTCGCATTTGAGTGTCTAGTACTTCTTTTTCTACCTGACCAAACTAGCAATAAGCATGAGTATATTAATAAATAGTATTGGAAGCGAAGAGGTGGCAAAAGGTGGATTTGGAGATAATTAAAACCGTGCTAATGGTCGCACAGTTGAAGAGCTTCAGCGCAGCCGCCTTTGCTATACCCTGCGCCCAGTCCTCAGTTTCGCGGCGTGTGGAGTCGGCAGAGCGCGAGCTCGGAGTCACTATTTTCTCCCGTCCTTCTATGGGTGGCTCTCGTAATGTGGAGCTCACCGATGCCGGTAAGGATGTTATACGCGCAATGACAAAGGTGGTGGACGCCTACGCCGAGATGTTTTCCATAGCCGGTAACGACAACGCGACGAGAACGACCATCTACATAGGTATGCGGCGTAATATGATGGCCCCCATGGGGTTGAGCCTTATGAAGGCTGATTTCTTCGAAGAGAATCCGGACATAGGCATTACTGTCAACATCGACAGCTTCGATGCGATGTTTTCGGAGCTGAGAATGCGGAAACTCGACGCGGTGCTATTCTACTGTGTGTCTTTGGATCCCTCTCTCTTCAGGCTTCCGGAGGGCATAGGTCTGTTGTCGCTGGGAAGGGTGGGCTTCTATTTGGGAATTTCCGTGGAAAACCCCCTCTCTCGTCGGGCGAGCCTACGACCTGAAGATTTGCTAGACGAGGAATTCCTGTTGGGAGACGAGCCCGGCGATTCCGTGACGGGGATAACTTTTTCTAACCCTAATCGCTTCAACGACGCTTTCAAGAATGTAAATGTGCCAAGGACGAAAATCATTCCCAGCGATATGCTTGAGATACGTTACAAGCTAGTTAAAGAAAACAAGGGCCTGTTACCCTCTCATACGCCAGTACCATGGCGCTGTATCGACGGAGTTGTCTATGTACCATTGGAGGGAGTGGAACTAGACGCTCACTATTACTTGTTATATATAAGCGGTCGCAAGGAGAGCCAAATCAGGGCTTTCGCCCGGTTTTTCTCCAAGCGGCTTGAGCACGATTGAGCGTATCGGAGAGCTAGTTATGACTTTTCTACAGATAAAGTATTTTCTCAAGGTTTGTGAAACAGGCAATATAAGTAGCGCAGCGCAGGAACTCTATATTAGTCGCTCTGCTCTGTCAAAGGCCATAAGGGAGATGGAAATCGAGTTCAATACGGCCTTGTTTGACCGCACCAAGGCCGGCCTTGCGCTCACTGCCGCGGGGGAAATGCTATACTCCAAGGCGCTAGAGCTGGCTCTGCTGATGGACGAAACCAGCGATCTGATGCGCAGTGTTGCCAGTGAGACTGAGGAATGCATCCGCCTTGGAATCACGCCTACCACGGGCATAACGATGTTTCCGCGTCTCTACCTAGCTTTTTCAAAGCTCCATCCAGAGATACGCTTCCTTCCTGTGGAGAGTGGCGATGCAAGGGCTCAGAGGATGCTGGAATCGGGCAACATGGATGCCTGGTTTACTACTTGGTCAGAGGAATTTCCTGATGCCAAGGGACGGCTGTGTATGGCGGATTGCTTCGACTTTGCGAGGCTTCGCAGTACCGAGATGGTTTTCTGCACTGCGGCGCAAAATCCGATTGCCGGCGCGCGGAGTGTGTCGGTGGCAGACATAAAGCACGAGCCGTTGGTATTCTTAAAAAAACCGCTCCAGCGTGAGACAGAAATAATGTTCCGCTTCCTCAACGCGGGCTACGAGCCTAATGTTGCGTTCCGCGTCTCACAACTGGCAATTGTCACTCAGCTCGTGCGCTGTGGTCTGGCCTCGTCTTTACAGCTAAAAGGAGTGGTGGATGACGGAAAGGAGATAGTTGGCATTCCACTATCGCCGCCTGCCGTGTACGCTGATGTTCTTGTGTGGAACCGCAAATCAATGCGGAAAAAGGGCTTCAGTACATTCCTCGATTATTGCCTTTCCTTTGATTTTTGACCTTTGCTTTTACTCTTTTGAAACGACACCGGGAAAATTAAACAATAGAAAAAAGAATTTAAGCAATTGGGGGCTTGCGAGCTTTGATGAGCAGACGGCAAGCCCTTTTACTTTTCCTTACTGCTATACTTGTTGTGGTAACCAAGCTACTCGATGAATTCAGCAGTATACTTTTCTGCTCTTTCAAGCATTATCGCAGCGGTAAGGATTTTGTCTAAGCATTAGCCGTAAAGATAATCAATACGATAATGCGATGATTAAGATCTTTCTATCGTACATAAAAAGAGCTTGTTCAGGACGTCTATTTTGACAATCCTAAACAAGCCCTGCAGGAAACATTCAGCTACATTGAGCCATTGTTAAAATACAAAAACGGATACACTCGGTTCCGGGGGAGCTTAGAACCCACCAGTTAATAGCACAAATTCTAAGAACTCTTATCTTTATGTCCGGTTTTTACTACTCTAAGTTTTTATATGAATACTGTTTATACCTATGGTAATGTTCATTTTCGAGGTGTGAATTTTTTTCTCATTATGTGTTCAAAACTGTTGCTTTACAATACATATATGGTAACTTTATACTATTATTGTTCCTCTCAATACAGCGTTTGTGTAATTTTCGGTAAGAATACAGGGGTATTATGGGAGGTATATAATAATGAGCAGATTCTACGAAGAAACATCAAGGCAGATCCCTATTTACGACATCTGCGACATACTTATCGTAGGTAGCGGCAGTGCAGGGCATAGTGCTGCTATCGCAGCTGCTCGCGCCGGTGCGAAGAATATTATCCTCATGGAGAGATACGGCTACTCCGGCGGCGATGTCACAGGCGGACTTGTGCTTATGGTACCCGACCTTTCATGGTACAACAAGTCATTTGTACGTGGCCTTCAGGAGGAGTGGTTTACACGCCTCGAAAAGGTGGGACCCGAGTGTGTCGTGGGACCAAGCTTAAGCGATATCGGCAGCACTGACCCGGCCAAAATCAATAGATGGAAGACTTACATGGACTGCACTAGCAAGAGCGAGCCCAAGCGCCTAGTGCGAAGCATGTATTTTGATGGTGAGCATCTAAAAATTGAGCTTGACAAGATGCTAATGGAACACAAGGACTCCATACGCGTCTTGTACCACAGTTGGGGTACACGTCCCATAATGGAGGGCAATGTCTGCAAGGGTGTCTTCTTTGAAAGTAAGGAGGGCCGTCAGGCCGTGCTTGCTAAGGTTGTAATAGATGCTACCGGTGACGGTGACCTCTTCCGTCAAACTGGAACCCCTTACGAAGCGATGTCTGATCCTATGACTAGAGGACGCGTCACCACGCTTGCCTGGCGCATAGGCGGTGTCGACTCGTGGGCCTATAATGAATGGAGGCAGAACCATCCTGATGTGGCAATGTCTATGCGCGAAAGTATATCCAAAATTGCGGGAAATTATAGGTGTTTCGGTCCCAGCGCGGCTGTCCACGGGCCATACGGTGTACATATCGTGACTAATTTCCACCGTGACCGCAACTGTGCCAATGTGAAGGACCTCACTGAAACGGAAATTAACACCCGCGTCACCATCCGCGAGATAATCGCCTATCTGAAGGAAGTTTGCCCTATCGCATTCAAGGATGCCTATCTCTATGACATCGCGCCCCAAACTGGCGTGCGCTGCAGCTATCGGCTTCAAGGCGAGTATATTATGACACCCTACGACTTCGCCTTTGCTACCAAATTTGATGATGTAATAGCGTGGCACTCCACCGTTTGCGAGATAAACGACTGCGGCCCGGTTGAGATTCCATACCGCGTTATAGTACCCAAGGGTGTCGAGAATATGCTTTGCCCAGGACGCCACCTCTCGGCGGACAGCGTGGCCATAGACTGGCTCAATCTCATTCCTCAATGCATAGGTACAGGCCAGGCGGCTGGCATAGCGGCTCATGTTGCGATCAGCGATGGCGTAAATGTGCGTGATGTCGATATTAAAAAGGTTCAAGACATTCTCGTCTGTGAGCAGGATGTTCCCCTGCCACGCCATCCTAATACAGACCGTTCCTATCAGGAGTGCTGTGAGGAGCATCAGTATGGTCTGTATACTGATCTTGCCAAAAAGGCGCACGAGAATCCGGAAGAATTTGAGAAATACCGTCAGTCCGGTATTGGCGGCTGGGAGGCCTATCTTAAGAGTGTAAAGCAGGGTTCCGCCCACTGACAGGCATTTCCTGCATAGTAACATAACTTGATTTGGTATTGGGACGGATAAAAGCTGCGCTCCAGATATTCAGAAAATATGAGAATTCTTGTACTGTAACCTATTGCAAGACCGTTTCACAATCATCCGATCTCGTTGCCCAATCTTTAAAGCTCCCTAGTATCGTGTGCCTGTGAAGTGTCATATTGTAGCCATGACATAATACCTCTTAAGTAAACGATGAAAAGCTCTACATCAATTGCTGGCGTAGAGCAGAAATAAAAAATTCGGCAAGTGGGGTAAACTGCTTGCCGGATTATATTTAGTCAGGCTAACTTATACGCATAAACCAATGCAAAAGCAGCAGCGCTGATTTGTTCAAATCTTCACACAACTCTCTGAAACCGCAGTTGTCGGGAAAAGGCGTACCCTCTCGATATTTGACTAAAAAAATGATATTATTTGTATGGGAGTAGTTTGAGTATTCTGCTACCATAAGAAGCTTATTATTGAGTTATAAACCTGAAATGGGGGTATTTCGTCGATGGAAGACAGCTTTGTTGCGGAACGAGTCGGGTGCTTAAATAATTGTGACTTGAATCGCGGGAAACTTGATTTTGCCGCTCTCGCTCAAAGGAATAATGCCTTAATCGGAGAGGTAAACGGAAGCCGTCTGTACTTTGCACCTGTCGGAAACTTTCCCGAGTCGCCTAAGGTAATCGTTTGCGGGAAGACCGCGGGTAAAGACACAAAGGATGATTTATGGAATTTAATTCGGAATGGTGTGTCGCCCGGTAGTGCCGCGAGGCAAACCGTTTATTCCAACATGCGCGGCAATCTGTTTCGCGCGCTCGAGCATATCGGCCTCTTTGACTATCTTGCGGAAAATACACCTTACTGGAGGGGCGGAGAGCCGAGGGATTTGTGGGAAAATATTTTCACAGATGATAAAGCAAGCAGGATATGCGGGATTCAGCTGACCCAGGCCTGCAATTGCTCGATTGTAAGGCTCAGTAAAGGAAGAGAAAACAGCAAACAGCCGAATAGAACAACTATGAACAAACTGTGCAAAAGTGCCCCGGATTGCCTGTTTAGAAGCTTTATCCTTACTCCGTCGTTGAGATTAATCATTTTCCTTGATACGCCGGCGGAGGACAACCAGTTTCACCCGTCTAAATTTTTAGAGCGCTCGTCATTCCTGCGAAGACATGATTTATCCCATGTTCATATTATTTCAATCACACACCCGTCGGGGCAAAACAATGATATTTACATAAACTTAGAGCGGTTGGAGGAATTGGCGGATGAAGAGCCGGACCTAAGAAAGCGCAGCCGTTATCGTAATGCCGCTTGCCTGTTTGCGGTTGCTAGGAAAACGGTAGAAGAAATGGCAAGGGATTAAGACTTGATTCTGCTTGGTTTTCATGCTGTAATGAAACTGGTTATTTGAAGAAAATCCTATTGAGCAAAAAACAGCACTCAAAGACATATCGGGTAGGCGGCTTTTGGGGGAAGCGGAGGGGGAAATCTCCACGCTTCTTCCCGGCATGGGAGATTCAGAATTATCAGGGGCGGTCAATATATAGGCAAATAATCATAAACAAGAGGGGAGCGCAGTATGTGCCGAAGATTTCAAATTCAAACCTCAAAGCCGCAGCAGTTTATAGACATAACCAACAAGGTTGCCGAAGAAGTAAAAAGCAGCAATGTGCGTGATGGCCTTGCGGTCATATATGTACCCCATACAACAGCCGGGGTCACAATAAACGAAAACGCCGACCCGGACGTCGTGCGGGACATAATATCCGCGCTTAACAGAACATATCCCGAACAGGGAGATTACCTTCACTCCGAAGGGAACTCTCACGCGCATATAAAGGCTTCTCTTATGGGCTCTTCCTGCACCGTGATAATCCGGGACGGAAAACTTCTGCTCGGCACCTGGCAGGGAATCTACTTCTGCGAATTTGACGGGCCCAGAAACAGGGAGTTCCTTGTGAAAATTTTAGAAGACTGATTAGGCAAAACATAACGAAAAAGCCCTTCCGGTAACCTGTCGTTTCCGAAAGGGCTTTTATCTGCAATACGGTTGTCCTTTTACAGCCTTCTAGTCGTCATTTTTTCCCATAAAGCTCGACTGCTTCAAAAAGGGCCTCCACATTGGCTCTCGGCGCTGACTCCAGCGAGGCGCTTAGACCGAACATATAGCCCCCACCCGGAGCCATAATGTCCATATACTCTTTAACTTTATCGCGTATCGCGTCGGGGGTTCCCTGAGATACCAGATTAAGAGGGAATCCTCCCATTATGCAGGCCGTGCCTTCGAGCGCCTTCTTTGCAAGCTTCATATCGACATTCTCAAAATAATAGATTACCTTACCTTTCGGAACCTCTCTTAAGTACTTTAGCCGCGTCGTATAGGGCCCTTCGCAGAAAACAACCGGCACAAGGCCGTTTTCGACAAGGCTCAGTATCCACTGCTGAAGGTATGGCCAGTAAAACTCGCCGTACATCTCATCGCTTATGAAATTGTCAAAGCCCTTATGCAGCACAATCCACTGAAACTTATTGCCCGAGGCTTTGAAGGCGTCAAGTGATAGCTGGATGCTGAATTTTACAAATATATCGCAGCATTTTTTGACAATTTCTGGCCTCTCAACAAGGTCAACCATGATGCCGAAGGTCCCGCGCAGACAGTCGGCGAGCATGTCGAAAGCCGCAATTGAGGTGCCTCCGCTGAAGGGGGGGAAGCCCTCCTCTTTCAGACGTATAATGCATTTTTTGGCCTGCAGCATAAACTTTTGCTGCTCCTCATATGCCGCGATAAGCTTTCTATATGACTCCACCAGGGCAGGGCTTAAAAATGTGTTCTGCGGACCCCTGTAGTTGGAAGTCATCAGCTTAACATAATCTATTTTTGAAAAAGGCTCAAAAACACCTGCCATACGCGGCAACCATTTCCTGTATGCAAAGCCTGCGGGGTCGGTGAAAAACTCCTCGTATTCGTCGTCCTCGATAGTTGGGTACTCGATAAACTGAATCGTCGAGTTTTCACTAAGCCCGTGCCCCGCCCACCTGAGGCATTTGACATCCATGTTCTCAAGAACCGGCGCAGAGACCTGCGCTGCAAAGGGGCTGGCCACGTCCGGCTGAAATTCTTTATGGAATCGGATATAGGCTTCCGCGGCCTTTTCATAATCCGTTATCGACTCTCTGATGGTTACGCCGTATTCGTAATAGGGATAAGAGTTGACGCGAATGGCGTTAACTACGCGCGGCGTCTCCTTTAGCGCTATTGTATCTTCAATAAGGTTAACTCTTTCTTCAAATTTTTCCGCAGGGGTTATAGTCATTTGCTCTCACCAATACTGAAAACCGTCCGAAAGGGGCGGTCAAGTATATCTCCTTTCTTTATAAGTGTTAAGAAGTAGAAATAACTGACAGCTATAGAAATCAGATGTGATGTGAACGCTGTATTTTTTCTCCTCAGCTTGGCTGTGACGAGAGGGTTCCGGACTGCGGCAATTTGTCGGATTGATGAACCGCTAAGTTTTTGTTGAAAGTTCCATCAAATCAGTCAAGACTGCAGCATGCGCTCTATAGTGCTAAGCCTTAAGCAAAACGCTTAAGGCTTAGCACTGTTGTGAAATAAAAGGGTGGAGAGTGCGATTGAAACTGAAAAATAGGAGGTTTATTCAGCTGCTTTCAAGCGCTTTTTGCGTATAGCTTGCAGCGCAATCGCGATAACAGCGAGGACAATTCCGATAATGTCTGTCTCAATGCCGGGGATAAAGAGGAGGAAGCCTCCGGCTATCAGCATGAGTCTTTCGATTATTTTCGCGTCGCAGAGCAAATATCCCTCGAGGCCGCCGGCGAGCATCACTACCCCAATGATGGCAGTTATTGCACACTCAATAATCTCCATCGTTGAACCTACAAGCAAAAGCTGGGGGGCGAAGAGACATACGAAGGGAACGAGGTAGCAGACTATTCCAAAGCGCATAGCCTTGTAGCCGACGGTAATTCCGCTTTTTCCTACCATTCCGCCCGCTATATAGGAGGCGAGGCAGACCGGCGGGGTAATAAATCCGGAAACGGACATATACAGGATGAAGAAGTGTGCCGCGATAAGAGGAACGCCGAGGTTTATCATTGCCGGAGCGACCAGTATAGAAAGGAGTATATAGCAGACTATAGGCGCCATTCCCATGCCCATGATGTATATGGTAATCGCCGCCAGTATTGCAAGGAAAGCGAGGTTTCCGCCGGAGATAACGGTGAGCAGCGAGGACATTCTGAGTCCTATACCGCTGAGGGTTACAATCGCCATGATTATACCCGAACAGCTTGTCACGGCGACAACGTTTAACATGTTTCTGCCGATATCGGGGAAGACCTCCAAAAAGTGCGGGGCAAACTGCTTGCGGTCTTCCTTTTTGACAAGCGCAATAATGATTAAAATGACAGTTGCATAATAAACCGCTTTGGCCGCGCTGAGCTTCAATACAAGTAGGAGGTAGACAAGTACTAATATAGGAAGGAAGAAGTACCATCCCTCTTTCAAAACCGGACCTAACTTGGGGATGTCTTCCTTTTCCAGTTTTGCATACTTATTTTTTGCACTATAAAAGTCTACCTGCAAATAGACAGCTAAATAGTATAGAAACGCCGGTATGAATGCAGCCAGCATTATCGCCGGGTATCCCAGTCCCGTCATTTCACCCATGAGGAAAACGACCGCTCCCATGACGGGGGGTGTGAGCATACTGCCGCATGACGACACGGCCAGGACGGCTCCGGAGAACACGGGGTCATAATTCATCTTGCGCATTATGGGGAGCGAAAGCGGTCCGATAAGGCCCAGGTTGCTCGAGGGTTCTCCTGTCATCGTAGCAAAAAGCAGGGAGCAGAAGATGGTAACCTTGGCCGCACCGCCGCGCATCCTTCCAAACAGGGCGACGGACAGGTCAAGGAAGAACCTGCCTGCGTTTGTTCTGAGGAGAAAACACCCGAAAACCGTAAAGGCAAGCACCGTTTCCGATATTGTCTGCGCAGCCATGCCAAAAATGCCCATGCCCGAGAGATAGATATAGCCGATAATATTATTCAAAGTTATCTTCGCTGTATGGAACAGGCCGGGTATTTTGTTTCCAACAAGTGCGTAGGAAATAAATAGCAAGGACATTATGGGAAGGGGTAAGCCCACTACTCTTCTGGCAGATTCAAGAACTACCAGGGTAAACACAGTGCCCAGTATTATCTGTCCCTGAGAGCCTCCAAAGCCGCCGAGGTTGAATATAGTGTTCCAGTTAAAGGCAACATAAAACGCTCCGACAATACCTATGAGGCCCAAAATTAAATCCAGGATATTCGGGATGTATTCTTTTGTCCTTTTCTTCTTTGAGGCCGGGAAGTTCAGATAAACAAGAAGCTGCACCACGCCTATAATTATCATCGTGTAGACTTGCTTGTATATGTTTAAACCAAACCTCCAGCCGAGCTCCACATACCATATACCGAACAGCGGAATAAATGAGAGCAAAGCGGTGTTGACAATACGCTTTATCTTTAGCCAAAAGGGGACGGGCGCCCCGGGATTTGCGGACGCTGCGAGCGTTGGAGCGCCGCTTTCGTTTATCGTTTGATTACTCATTTAGACCTCCCTAAATAACAGTAATGCCGGTAGGGAATTCCGATAGCCGTTGAGTTCGGCTACCTCAGTTGTGGAGACCATCTTTTGGATGGCCCCCACAACCGTATAAATGTACGCAAGCGGATCCTTCATTTACTTCTCTTGGCCGAGTTTTTCAAGGGTGTCTGTCTGCCATTTGTCCATTTCCTCTGTCCACATGCCTGCTTCTTTGAAGTACTTGACGGCTCCCTCATGGTATGGGTATCCGGCTGCCGTTTTTACTGCGGCTTCCGGTTTCCAGTCGATGAGGTCCGAACCGACCGCCTTGAGTTCGTCATAGCTCTCCATGATGTATTTCACCATGGTGTAGACGGCCTCGGCGGGAGTGTCGATTGTACAGGACACTTGGCTGACTGTGCCGATTATCGGCTGGCCTTCAACTGCTCCGGGGAAGGGCTTCTGCACAGTGATGGCGGCGAAGAAGTTGCCGGATTCCTCCGCACAGGCTTCCGCATTGGTAACAGGGATGACATACGGTGCTATTTTGGAGCTGAGCTCTTCCATCTTTGAGCCGGAAATCGCGGAGAGAACTACGTCCGTTTTGCCGTCGACGAGGTCCTGAAGTCCGGCAGCCGCGTCGGTCATCGTTAGCGCCTTTATATCCTTCTCAGGGTCTAGTCCATTTCCTTTAAGAATAGCCTCCGCGGCCATGACATAGGTGGACGAGGGGCTCTTGTAGGTTACGCGCTTGCCTCTCAGGTCCTCAATCGTCTTTATTCCAGAATCCTCTCTAGTTACGAAACCAAACATCGTAGCTCCGCCGCAGAAAAGCGCACGCATGTTCTTATCGGTGTCCTCACCATATAACAGACGCATGTTTCCTGAACTCATGATTCCAATGTCGGCGGAGCCGCTCTTGATTGCGGCGACTATGCCCTCGGGGCCGGAGGTCGCCATTACCGTAATGTTTACCTGGCCATTGGACTTACTGGTTACGAGTGCACCCTGTGCAGCTGCGACCGTATAGTTTCCAGTTCCGCTTGCGTTAGTGGCGTACACGAGGTCGTACTTTTTGCTGGGGGTTTCAGTCGCAGGAGTTTCAGTATTTCCTGAAGATGTCGGGGCCGGAGTAGGGGTAGAGGCGGGAGTCTTTGTGTTGCCGCATGCCGCTGCGCCGAGAACAAGTGTTAACACCAGGACTGCGAGAAGTATTCTTGCTAATGACCTTTTCAACTTTATTCCTCCTTAAATATGTTTTGTTAATCTCACATAATACTTCCCAATACAAGCGCAAGAGCGATTACAGAAAAATACCTTATCAGTTGAAACGTCGATACTATGGATGAATCCCCTCCCATCGCCTCCGCCATTGCTATGCTAGGCGTAAGGCCGCCAAGTGTTGAAGAGAAAAGCGCGGAGCATTTGTCCATGTTGCCAATTCTAACGAGGAACCGGTATGAGACGTACATGATTAGAAATATCAGAATCAGCGAAACAATTATTGGAACTATCAGGCTTGGAATGTACATAAGGCTTGCAAGAGTGACGTTCAGGCCGACTGAACCGCCTACGAAAGAGAGAATTGTATTATGCCATTTCGGGTTGAGTTTCGGCCTCAATTTGCGAAGGGCGCTGTAAATTGCGGTAAATGCCAGAGAGCCTATGAGTTTCCCCGCCGGAACCTGGATCTCGCTCAACAGATACCCTGCAGCCGCGGAGCCAGCGGCAATGATTATCCAATCCCATGCACTTAATCTTATTGCCTTGGCTGTTGCTTTTGCGTTTCCTTCCGGAACTTCTGGGGAGATAGCCGTATTTGCCGCCGCGGGATTTGCTTTGTTTTCCGCCTCCGGGGCTACGAATTTTCTTGCTATTACGGGGACCATGATAAGCAACACGCACATTCTTACGGTCTGGAAAATCGACACCTGAAAAGCGTCAAACTGAAACTCGCTTGCGATATATGCGATCTCAGTGAGCCCTCCGAGGAGAGAAGCAAACATTGCGGTTTGGGCTTCAACTCCCAACGCGCGGACCGCAAATCCTATGAGCAGGCTCCCTCCTATTACGGTGAGGGCAAACAGGAGCACGCATTTGAGCATTTTTCTGTCGATGCGGATATGCATTTTGCTGCCTATTGAGATGCCCATGTTTATCGAAACGATAAACCGCAGCCACGAAGGATAGCTGAGTTTTATCGAGAGAAGGTTTGCGCATACTATGAACGCCAACCCGCCGAGCACGGAAGCGGCGGGGACTTTCAGCCTTTCAAATATCAGCCATCCCGACACCGAAAGTGCCATGAAGAGTAATAATCCAAGCCAGTTAGTCATTTGCCACATACTCCGTCAAGCGTAAAAGTTCAGCTTATCAAGTCCCGGCCCTCCGAGCTGATGTATGCCGCTTTCGTCTATTTTGAAAGTGTCGGATATAATAACTCCTCCGAATTGCCTGTCATCCCTGCAAAGCGTGAGCGTGAAAACAGTCCCGTTTTCAAGGGGAGTATCGTTGTCCTTGTAGGGCGCCTCGGTGGTGTCTCCGCCTATTCCCTGTGCCAGCGCGTAGCCGCTCGAGTTATGGAAGCTGATGCCCCCAATGGATTTTTTGCTCTTTATGCTTTCAAGAAGCTTATTGTAATCCTCCTCGACGGTTTTATAAAAGACATTTCTTTCATCGCTCGGCTTGCCGCGGTACAGGCTGGAGGCGAACATCCCGTGATAGTTAAGGTAATTGATGTCCACATGTGCCGAGACGGTGTCGCCCTCCTGAATTATGTAATCTTCCGGCTGGCGAAGGCAAAGCTTGCCGTCCTTTCGGGCCGACACGAGAAGCGCGATGTTTCCGACACCGTAAACGCGGCACTGCCGGTCTACCCGGGCGGCCACTTCACGTTCGTTTGCTCCTGGCACGGCCATTCTCAGATAATCGAGGACGGCCTTCTTGGCTATCGTCGCGGCCTGAGCTATCGCGAACTGCTCGGCCCCGGTCTTCTGCATCAGGACCTCGTCGTAGAGGGGAGTGCAATCGGGGAGGTCGGGATAGGCTTCATAAATCGGCTTCTGGCCCTCGTAGCACAGAGAGTCGATATTTACTCCGCCCCATCTCATTTCCGACATGTTGTGCGATTTAAGGTACTCAATTGTCTTATGCGCGACCCTGTAATTAGTAAGCAGGCTAAGCCCTATGCCGTTGAGCTCGATGTTGGGCGCGAGGGTCTTAAGGTTGTAGTTGATATCCCTTGGGGCGACGCTTGAGACGAGCCTCAAAAGCCTTTCGCGCGTTACTATCATGATGGCGCATGACCATGCCACGCTACAGGTATAGTTGGTCAGATAGTTTATGTATCTTCTGGACATCGCATCGGAGTAGACGATAAGCCCGTCCAGTCCGGTTTTATCAAATATTTTGTCAATTTTAGCCTTGCGGGCGTCGTACTCCTCGGGCGGCATAACTACATAATCCCAAAGTTGCCGGCCCCGCGGAAGTACCGTCAAATATGAAAAATCCACTTGTATTCCTCCTTTATCAAAGCTACACAATTTCGGATTTAGTTCGGTATTGCCTCATACATTTCAGTGGAAAGCGAACTGAGGCGCTCCACTCCGTCCTTAGTAAACCTTACGGTAACGCCGCATACCAGATACCCGACTTCGGGTATCATCTGGTTCGGATGGACTACAAGGATTGTGTCCTCATGCAGTATCTCCTCGTTGTCCTCCGAAAGGTTAATCAATCCTAGCCCGAAATTGTGCCCCCTCGATCTCATGTACGGAGGATGGCAATACTTTTCATAGCCCGCAGCCCCGATAACCTCGTTCTGCCAAATCACAAGGTCCTTGGCTCTGATGCCCGCCTTTGCCTTCGACAGGGCGTATTCCAGCGCGTCGCACAGAAGCTTGTGCTTTTCGCGCTCAAGCGGCGTTGCCTCGCCCATTTTCACCGTGCGGCAGAGCTGGGTGGCATAGGTGATGCAGCCTATTATCGGGGTAATCTCCGTTAACACGAAGTCCCCCATCTTGAGGTAATTTTCCTTTGCCCTATTCATGCTCGGAAGATTCGTACCCATGCCGATCATCTGGAAGTTTTCGTCGGCTCCGCCCTTTTTCATGGCATATTCAAGCTCTGAAATGAGCTCAAACTCGCTGACGCCGACACGGAGCGCGTTTATTTCGGCGAGGTAGGCGTCGTCGGCAAGCTTTGCGCACTTGCGCATTATCTCTATCTCCCAGGGCGTCTTGACCTTGCAGATTTCGTCGAGCGCCGCGTATTCATTCGTAATCCTCTTGCCGCTAAGTCCTCTCATAAGGGCTCTGTACTTTCCGCCCTTCATCTGCTCGACGCCAACGATGCCGATGTTCTTTCCGTAGGAGGCTGCGCGTTTGCCCGCGGTCTCCGTCATATTTTCGGTGCATACGACTATATCCTCAACCCAGCTCTCCTCTCTTGCGCGCTCAAGGTCCCAGGGCTCGCTTATGTACAGTGTCGGGGCCCCTACCCTCGGCAGCACCATGCAGGCTTCCTCGCCGAGTATTCTCAGGTTGGCCACATAGTGTATGACCTCAATCTTCCACTGGCAGCTATAAAAGACCATTGCGTCAAGTTCGCGCTCTTCCATCATCCTTCTGATGCGCGACAGTCTATACTCAGGTTCATTTGCAGGATATTTTTTCACAGTTTTCCCCTCATTTCAGCGTATCGTACTGGTCCCGGCGGCTTTTTACCCATTCGATCATGCCGCCCGCTGCCCAGCGTTCAAGCAGAAGAGGGATGGGCTTTTCTGCCTGAACCGTCGCGCCGGTGGTCAGATTCTTGATAAAGCCCGTGGATACGTCGACTTCCGCTTCGTCGCCTTTGTTAAACATCTTGCTGATGCCGGGACATTCAAGTATGGGCACGCCTATGTTCCAGGTGTTACGGTAAAATATAGCGCCGCTACTTTCGCAGAGTATGGCCGCGACTCCCAGGAATTTCAGCGCCCTGGCCGCCGGCCTCGACGAGGAGCAGCCAAAATTTCTGCCCGCGACTATTATGTCCCCTGGCTTAACCTTTGTGGGGAACTCCTTATCGTAGTGGCAAAGGGATGTCTTGGCGGCTTTCGCAGGGTCAAAATCGGTTCCCGTTGCCATTATGCTTTCGCTGTTTACGTTATCGCCGAAGGTCCAAACTTTTCCGCGTATTACTGTATTCATATAAGTTATCCAGTCCTTTCTCAAAAATAAGCGGCATTAAAGAAATCTACGGGGATCGGTGATTTTGCCGCATATCGCAGAGGCCGCGACGGTATAGGGCGAGGCAAGGTAGATTCCGCCGTTGACCCCGGCGCGCCCGGGCTGGTTTCTCGGGTGTGTGCCAATCATAACTTCTTCTTCGCCGAGGTGTCCGTAGCAGCAGAGCTGGCAGGGGCCGCAGTAGGGGGGACTGATGATAGCTCCGAGTTCGGTGAAGAACTCGATGAGTCCCTTCCGCTGCATATCCTTGAGTATGTCCTGCGTACCGGGGACAATGATGAGCCTGGTGTCCGGGTGTATCGAGCGGCCGCGCAGAATCTCCGCCGCCATCTCGAAATCCTCCACCGATGAGCCGGTGCAGCCGCCGATATAAGCCTGGTGTACCTTTATATCCTTTTTCTCAATGTCGGCCACACGCTCTGTCAAAGCCGGGCGAGGCGGGCAGGCAATCATTGGCTCAACCTTGCTTACGTCCACGAACCACTCTTTTTCAAATACGCAGTCGGGGTCGTTGTAGACTATCTCGTATGGATTGCGGACGCGCCCGTCCATAAACTTCCTCGTAATCTCGTCCGGCTCTATGAAGCCCGTAATGGCACCCATCTCGACGGACAGAAGGCTGAAAATCATGCGCTGGTAAATGCTCAGCGAGTGTATGTAAGAGCCGCTGAAATCCAAGGATTTCATGAGCGCTCCGTCGGCACCGACGGTTGCAAGGACGTATTGGGCTACGTCCCTCGCGCATACGCCTTTCATGGGCTGCGCTTCCATTGTAACTCTGACGGTTGACGGCACCTTGAACCAGGCCTTGCCCGAGAGCAGTATCTCTGCGACCTCGTAAGAGGTCGGCGTGCCGAACGCGCCCAACGCGCCGTAAATTGTGCTGTGCGAGTCGGCTCCGACGTAGACATATCCCGACCTGACATGCCCTTTTTCCAGCATGATGATGTGCCCATTGCCCGTACCCATGTCGTAAAGATGCTTAAAGCCGTATTTTTCTGCGGCCTTTCTGGCTTCGAGCAGGTCGTTGGCATACCTGTTGTCTGCCGGCAGGCAGACATGGTGGCCGAGGCCGAGTATAAGCTTGTCGGGGTCAAAGCAGCGCTTTACTCCTCCGATTTCTTTCCAGTAGCTGAGGAAAAACCAGGGGCTATGTACGAATATGCCGTCAACGTCGCATACCACGACATCTCCCGGAAAGACCTCCTTCTTTCCGCTTCGCAGAGCAAGAATTTTCTCTGTTGCACTATGTCCTGCCATTCATTTCTTCCTCCAATTCAGTTTGTGTTTTTACTTCTTTTCTCTAATTTCTCTCTGATAAGCGGGAAAAGGCCGCCAACCTCAATCTGATGGAACAGGGACTCCGGAATGGGAACGAACTCAAGAGCTGTGCCCTTGGTGTGATTTATAATCTTTCCCTCGGAGTACTGAATCTCTATTTCATCGCCGACGTCGGTCGCATCGTGTATGCCCGGGCACTCAACACAGGGCAGCCCGATATTAAATCCGTTGCGGTAGAATATCCTTGCAAAGCTCTCGGCGATTACGACCTGGGTTCCGGCTGCTTTTACCGCAATAGTAGCAGTTTCGCGGCTCGAGCCGCAGCCAAAGTTTTTCCCCGCTACAAGTATGCCGCCGGGCGCCATTTTTGCTGGAAACTC
This sequence comes from Clostridiales bacterium, assembly GCA_012838345.1. Classification (GTDB taxonomy): domain Bacteria; phylum Bacillota; class Clostridia; order Oscillospirales; family Oscillospiraceae; genus DUPK01. The sequence goes on from DUPK01000030.1 coordinate 24,010, forward strand.
GGGGTCGATGTCCCTCATGCAGATCTTTGCGACCTCCTTGGGCTCATGCGAGGTAATGTATTTGGCTGATGTCATATCATCGGTGCTGATATTGTCTCCAAACTTTGAGAGGACCTTGCCTCTGTATGTATTCATTGTTCAGTGCCTCCTTAAATCTTCCGGGGGTCGGTTATTACCCCGGTGATTGCGCTCGCCGCCGCCGTTGCGGGCGAAGCGAGGTATATTTTCGCCTCCGGGCTTCCCATCCTGCCTTTGAAGTTTCTGTTGTGGGTGCCGAGGCAGGCCTCGCCCTTGAACAGGAGCCCCTCGTGGAAACCGCCGCAGGCTCCGCAGGTGGCGTTTAAAAGCACGCAGCCGGCTTCGGCAAAAATCTCCATGCAACCGTTTCTCGCGAGCTCCGCATATATTTTGTTGCTCGCCGGCATTATGAGGCATCTCATCATATTGGGTATCTTGTGCCCCTTTATTATCTCCGCCGCGGCTATGAAATCCTCAACCCTGCCGTTTGTGCAGGTGCCGATTAAAACTTGATTGAGCGGCGTCCCTTCCACTTCGGTCACGGGTACGGCGTTTGCAGGACTGTGGGGGATAGCGACATGAGGCTCGAGGTCTGTAACGTCGATGTGGATTTCCTGGCAATAGGCCGCATCGTCGTCACTTTTCAGCATTTCTATATCCTCGCGCTTCACACCCGCATCCATGAGGTATTTGACCGTTTTCTCGTCCGGCGTGCAGATTCCGTTTTTCGCTCCGGCCTCGATGGCCATGTTGCAGAGCGTAAGTCTTGAATCGACCGACATCTCGTCAACTGTTTCGCCGCAGAATTCAAGGGTTTTATAGGTAGCGCCGTCCACGCCAATCATGGAGAGGAGTTTGAGTATAATGTCCTTCGCCATGACTCTTCTAGGGAGCTTGCCGGTGATGACGACCTTGATAGTCTCGGGCACTCTGAACCAGAGCTCGCCGAGCGCGAGCACATTGCACATTTCGGTGGAGCCAATGCCCGTTGAAAAAGCGCCCAAACCCCCGTAAGTGCAGGTGTGTGAGTCCGTTCCCACCGCAATCTGCCCGGGCAGAATGTGTCCACCTTCGGGTATTATCTGGTGGGCAACGCCCTGATTGTTAATAAAATTAGGTATTTTGTAATCCCTAACGAAATCATAGTTATGTGAGAGCCACTCCGCCTGTGAAAGGGTGCTGGCGGGCGCAGCGTGGTCCACGACGATAAAGACCTTGTTGGGGTCCCAGACAGGGGTCTCGAGCTTTCTGAAATTGGGATAGAACAGGGGTCCCAGAGCGTCGTGTATCATTGCAAGGTCAACCTTCGCCACGACTATCTGCCCGGGGACGACCTTCTCGTTCCCGGAAGCTTTGGCGAGTATCTTTTCAGTAATCGTCATTCCCATTTATGTATCTTACCTTTCTAATACACGTTTATTTATTGGTTTTCCCAGTCGCGCGGGAAATATATGGCTTTTCTCGGGCAGAGCGAGGCACAGAGTCCGCAGTACTGGCATTTTTCCCCGTCCACCTGGATATTTTTATTCTCGTCAAAGTACAGGGCTGTGCAGGAGCCTATTTTGAGGCACATTCCGCATCTTACGCATTTTGCCCTGTCAAAATGCGGCAGGACGTCGTAAGCTTCGATTTTGTCGGAAGGGACAAGGTATTTAAGCGCGAGGCCTCTCATGTCGGCGATTGTCTCGTAGCCCTGCTCCTCCATAAAGCGGAGTATTGCTTCGTTCATTTTCGGTATCACTTCGAAGCCGTCCCAAAGGAACTTCGAGCATATGGGTGTCAGGGTTGAACCGAACATGATTGATTCGATACAGTGCTGCCATTCGGTTATTCCGCCGCCGCCCAGGATGGTGAGCTTCGTATTCATCGCCACGTTTGAAATGAGCCTCAGAGCAAGGAGTCGATTGACAGGACCCGTAAGGCCGCCCGTCGAGTTCAGCCCTACGTTGGGCATGAGAGTGCGCCCGCCCCTGTATATATCAATCGGCGGAACGCCAAGCTGCGAACCCATCGTGACTATTCCGTCTATGCCGGATTCGTCGAGAGCCTTGGCGGAGAGCAGATAGTCAACGTTTGTCGCCGTCGCCTTGGCAAATACTGGTATACTGACGGCTTTTTTTACGCTTGAGGCAATCTCCTTCATAAGAGCGGGGTTTCTTCCTACCATTGCGCCCGCCACTTTGCCGTCCGGAGTCTTGCTGAAGGCCATGTTCGGGCAGGTGAAGTTAAGCTCTAGGGCGTCCGCTCCCGCCTCCTCCATGCCCTTGGATATCTTTATCCAGCCTTCAATGTTGCCGCCAGGGCCGGCGATGTTGGCGAAAACCGGGATGCTTGCAATCCGTTTTGTCTTATAGACAAGCTCCAGACCTTGCTCGAAGTCGTTCCTCTTGTCGCTTGGGTTGAAAGTATACATTCCCCGTACAGCGTACATCCTCCTATGGCCCTTGATTGGTTGCTCAAGCAGAGTCAGCTTTGTGCTGACGCAGCCTGCGCCATAGTCCTCAGCCTTCTTGATAAGATCTGGCGAATCGGTTAGCGGGCCAGAAGCGACCATAATAGGGCTTGATATCGTCAAATTTCCGACCTGTTGTTTTAATGTGCTCATTTTGTCTCCTTTCGCCATAAAAATTGTTTATAGATACATAATAAATACTGATGGAAGCATTCCGCAATGTGATTTTGGGACAAATAAACATAATTAAATGTCCATGTATAGCTCGGCATAGTAAAAATGCACGTAAAACTAATAATGCCGCTGTGTCACTCAAGTCTTTGTAAACTTGATTGATACAGCGGCATATTTTTTTATTTATTATGTCACTGTTGCGTCGGGGGAACAATGTCCATAATATGCTTATTGCGGAGTAGACCTGTACTGGCTTACGGTATACCCTGTCATCTTCTTGAAATTGGCGCACATGACGGCGGCGGAGGAAAAGCCCGTGAGTTCGGCAATCCGCTCAAGACTGTCATCGGTGGTTAGCAGCATCTCCTCAACATTTGCTATCTGGATACTGAGAAGAGCTATATTGAAGGTCGTGCCAAAGGTCTCTTTCAAAAGCCGGGTCAGATGCCTGCTGGATATGTTCAGGGCTTTTGCAGTCTCCTCGATTGTAAGGCCCTCCTGAAAATGGTTTCTGATGTACGAAAGCGCCTTATAGGCGAGTTCCGGCCCATGCTGGCCCGATTGAGTGTGAACGGCATCCCTTTGTATTCCCATGCTTCGGATAGCGTTTATAAGAAAGCTACAGAGAAGGTTCTTCGTATTAGCGAGATAGGCAAACTCCTCCGACTCAAGTTCCTTTTGAATCATTTCATATATTTTCATGCAGCTATGAGTGTCATCAAAAATCCAAATCTTGTTTCTATAAATCTGAGACATGAACTTCGACATGTCCTCGTATTCTAGAAGGTTGTAGGATTCGTTGTTTTTTCTCTGGATAAAATCAAAATGGAGCACAAAATGTTCGTGCTCAGTCTTCGGATAAATCTCGACATGTCTGCGGCAGTTAGGGTTTATCCAGCAAAGCTGGCCTTCCTTGGCGGAAAAGCGCTTGCCGTCAATCACTAAAATCCCATCACCCTTGAGAATAAGGTGCAGCTCAAAAAAGGAATGCATGTGTTCAAAACGCAGGCTACGCCTGTTGAGCAAAACGGTATTATACAGTACAAGATCGGTGGGGCCAAAAGGCACGCTTACGCGAAACCCAAGCAATTTCTTAAACACGTTCGTTTTCTGCATAACTATACCACCCTTGCATCCCATGAATCAGTGTCACATACTAGCTGTGCTTGAGTACCGAGTGCACCGTCGCCGATGTTGATTTTCCGTGTTGAAACTCAGGTTGCCATCCTTGCAGACTTAATCTTACGACAGCGTGGAAGCTGCGGCAATTTCTCGCTCCAATCCGCCCCCGTAGCCAATATTCGAGAGTGAGAGTTGATTTTAATTTTACCCCCAGAAAGTAGATTTGTAAATACAAGATCACTAGAAAAAAGGCTGTATAAGTTGAACTTGGTTCGTGAGGCCTTTGTTTTCACGTTTCTTTTTGTAATATATTTCGGTTAATAAGAATTATAATATATTACGTTTCGGAATGGGGTGAGGGGGAAATCTGATCAACGACGTATCGGCGGGACCGGCCAGTTTACTTAACATGGCTTGAGATGATGGTATAATCTATATAAAAATGTACCGCGCCGGTATGAATGCATGCCGGCGCGGTATCAGGTTTAAGACTTAATCCTCAAAGACGGTAGTGAAAATCTCGCCGTCCACGCAGTCAAACTGAACGGGGTCCGAATAGGCATAGTTGCCCATGGCGTCCCACATCTCAAATACCATATAATAGGTGCCGTCAAAGAGAGGCGACTCGGAGAAGGAGGTGTCCGCCGTGACGATTATCGTCTCAACAAGGTAATTTTCAAAGTCGTCGTCGCCGGTGTAGGAAGCAAGCTTCCACAGGGTGGTAATCTCGTCGCCCTCCCGGAGCAGACGCAGTTCCTTATCGGCCATTCCGCTCTCGTCGATACCCTTACGTGCGCCGAGGATTATCCAGGCTTCATCGGTAAAGTCATAAACCACCTGGAGGTTGTATTCCTCGTCGTTTAACAGCACCGGGACGGAATAAATGTTATAGTCCTCTCCCTCTTCGCTCAGCTCCATATATACAAGGCAGCCGTCAATGGCACCCCA
>DUPK01000031.1 GCA_012838345.1 Clostridiales bacterium
ACTATCCGCACCCCCGGAACTCTTTGCCCTCTTTTTTCACCGACCGGTGGAGTATATTCATCTGGTAGAAGCCCTGTAAATACAGCACCGGAGCGCAGAGTGCGTGGCTTTTCCTTTTTTCGATAGAAAAACCCAAGGGGCGCGTATCCGCACCCCCTTGGCATTCAGTTTGCTTTTATAAACATTTGCGTCCAGTAACAGGTTCCGTTCGCCGACTTGGCCACGCCCACACCAATCTGGTTATAGGTGGGGCTCAGTATATTGCTTCGGTGGCCGGGCGAATTCATCCAGGCGTTCATAACCTCTGCCGGCGTCCTCTGCCCATAGGCAATATTCTCGCCCGCGGCGGAGAACTTAATGCCGAAGTTGTCCATCATGACAAAGGGCGAACCGTAGGTCGGGGACTGGTGGGCGAAATACTTCCTGTCAATCATGTCCTGCGACTTGTAGCGCGCCACCCTGGACAGTTCCCAGTTGTGCTTGAGCATTGAAAGCCCGCGCTTTGCGCGCTCGGCGTTTACGAGCCTGACTACCTCCGCTTCCAGTGATTTGACATCGTCAATGTTGGGTATGGTTATCTTCTGACCCGGGTAGATTAGGGAGGGGTTTTTGATTTGCGGGTTTGCCTTTATAAGCTCGCTTATGCCTATTTGATATTTAACTGCAATCTTCCACATGGTGTCGCCCTTGACGACCGTATGCGTTCCGCTCTGGGCAAGGGCAAAAGAGTGCGGAAGAAGAGCTGCCGATATTATGAATGCGGCTAAGAGTTTTCTTAATTTTATTTTCGTCTTTTTCACAAGCCTAGCCTCCTCGATGATATTTTGCGTAGATAAAGGACCAATAATGCCGCGAAATATCCGGTATTTTTTTCAGGAGCTCAAGTCCGGCATACGGTGGTTTTATCGGGTAAAAATAGCTTGAAAGGAGATGGTAAACCGTGAACAAAAACGCAGAATTATTAAATTTTGTATATCAAAACTCCGGTATGGGCATAATCACCGCGAACCAAATACTGGGCGCGATAGAAAACAGGCGCCTTAGAAGGCAGATTAAGGAACAGCAGAAAGGTTATTCACGCTTTAACAAAGACGCGAAAAGTCTCCTTAAGAAAAACGGGTACATGGCAAGGGGCGTCAGCCCGCTCCAGAAATTGTCCTCGGGTCTGATGATAAAAATGAAAACGTACAAAGACAGTTCACCCTCACATATCGCCGAAATTATGATATTGGGCAGCAACATGGGCATAATCGACGCAAACAGAAGGCTAAATCACTATAAAGGCGCCGATAGGGACGTGCGCTGCCTCATGCGCCGACTGCTCGAGTTTGAGGAAAACAACGTGCAGCGTTTAAAAAGGAGTTTTTATGATTGCAGCAGGGGTGCCTGACAGAGTGGGCACCCCTTTTGCCTTGTTCTGATAATTGTGAGAATTAACTAAAATATGGTTGATAACATATATAATTTTACCAATACTCCTTATTGATTTTTGAGATGAAGCCGTATACTCTGTTGCTAATACAAGGAGGAATGCGACCGCTTGCGGTCGGGAAGGTGCATTTATGGAATCATATCAATTTTTGCTTGACATAGCGCTTATTCTGTTCAGCACAAAACTGCTGGGGCTATTTACGAGAGGGCTTAAAATGCCGCAGGTTGTAGGCTCGCTGCTTGCCGGCCTCCTGCTCGGTCCGGCTGTACTTAATATTCTGCACGGTACGGATTTCATTAAGAAAGTGTCGGAGCTTGGCGTTATCATACTTATGTTTACGGCCGGTCTAGAAACCGACGTGAAAGAGCTGAGAAGGGCGGGGAAAGCGTCGCTGATTATAGCTTTTGCCGGGGTTCTTCTGCCGCTCGGTGGCGGATTTCTGATTGCCCATGTCTTCAACCGCGGTGACATATCCTCGGGCAACAGGTTACTTCAGAACGTCTTTATAGGCGTGGTTCTTACGGCGACCTCGGTGAGCATAACCGTCGAAACCCTCAGGGAACTGGGGAAGCTCGACACCCGCGTGGGCAGCGCCATTCTGGGCGCCGCGCTTATAGACGACATCCTTGGAATCCTCGCCCTCACGGTAATCACGAGCTCTACGGGCGGCGGGGCGGGTATCGGGCTCGTATTGCTCAGAATCTTGCTGTTTTTTGCCTTTGTCGCGGTGACGGGCTTTGCATTTTACAAGTTGTTCATGCGGCTTATAAAGCTGTTTAAAAAAGATTTGCGCCGTTTCGCCGTTGTGGCGTTCGTGTTTTGCCTGTTAATGGCCTACTGCGCGGAGGAGTTTTTCGGCGTGGCGGACATTACCGGCGCCTATATTGCGGGACTAATTATCTGCAACACGCAGAAGACAAAGTATATAGCATCAAGGTTTGACACCCTTTCATTCCTGCTGCTATCGCCCATATTCTTTGCAAGCATAGGTATAGAAGTTGTGCTCCCCCAGATGTCAGGCAATATAATTCTGTTTACGGTCTTGCTGCTTATTGTCTCGATATTGACGAAAATAGTCGGCTGCGGTCTTGGAGCCAAAGCTTGCGGGTATCCGGGTAAGGAATCCCTTCAAATCGGCCTGGGCATGATACCCCGCGGCGAGGTCACGCTCATCATAGCCCAGAAGGGGGTCGCGCTCGGCGTTATGAACACCGCCTTTTACGGCCCGATAATAATAATGGTCGTGGTGACCGCCATAGTCACACCGGTTCTGTTCAAGCTGGCAGTCGGCAGACAGGAGGGCACGGACAAATACGCGGGAATCGTGGAGAGCCCGCTTGTGGACAGGTACCGCGAAACGGAGCAGTTCGACTTAGCCCAGCAGGTCCTGCTTGAACTGCATGAGAGCCTGAAGGGCAACAGCGAAGATTCGGAAGATAAGCCCAACTGACTAAAAAATGACAGGCGGACATCTCTGTGTTAGGATGCCCGCCTGATTAAATTTGATGATAATATTTATACTGTCCGTTTGGGCTTTTACGGAAAACCAAGGTGTTTGGGTTTAGCCCTGCCCCTTCAGAAGCCTAATTCTCTCCTTATAATCCGGGAGGACGGAGTCTATCAGCGCGTAAAAGCTCTTGCCGTGATTCTTATGTACTATATGCGCAAGCTCGTGCACGACCAAATAGTCTATTACCTCGTCGGGGAAGAGCATCAGGCGATACGAAAAGCAAAGCCCGTTTTTCGGGCTGCAGCTCCCGAATCGCTTTTCGGCCGAGGTTATTTTGATGGAGGAGGGCGAAAGGCCCATGATTGAGCCGTAATGGGCGACGCGGCCGGGAATGTGTTCCTTTGCGCGACGTTTCAACTCCTCTTTCTCCTCGGGGGAAGGCTCGGGCATGTTTTCCAGCATCGTGCGCCGCCTCGCAAGGCTTGATTCTATCCAATTGCCGTGCCTTTCTACGAAGCGGTCAAGCTCATGAACGGGCACATTCCACGGCGCCCGCACTAGGATTTCAAGCTCCTTTGTTACCTCAAGCGAGATTGTTTTTCTTTTTGAGCGTTTCAGCTTGTATTTGTGCATGAGGATTCAGAGCGCGCTCCTGTACCAGTCGAGCATCTCTTTGAGGTTTTCAAGGGAAACGAAGTCTTTGTTGTTCCGGTATGCGTCCACAATCTCCAAGGCCTCGGCGTCGCCGTCTTTAGCCTTGTCCGACATCATTTTGTAGAACATCTTGAGCAGGAATTTATTCATGCCGCGCAGCCTGTTCATATCAAGGCCGCCACGCAGGTAAAACGCCGGGACGTCCGAAATCTTGTTTTGTGTGATGAGTTCGTTAAGGGCGGCGCTGTCTTGGGCACGCAGACCGACGCCCGCGACGGCCCTGACATCGTATTTTTTTAAGGCCTTACTGTATCCCTTGATTTTGCCGGCGGAAAGCCAGCCCATAAAGATGACGGGTTCCCCGCTTTTTACCCTGTTTTCAGAAAGCGCGTAGTATGGAAGTCCGGTTTCTGCTGAGAGAAGCTCGGCGTATTTTTTGGTAAACCCAGTGTTGGACTTATACACTATTGCCCGTATCATTTTCTTTCCTCCCAGAATTAAGGCTTAATTGTTTGCAAACCAATTGTATCACTAAATTCAATAATTAAAAGAACAATTTTATGTTTTATAAAAATTCATCTAGGCTGAATACGCTTTCAAATAACCGGCCACAGTCGAGGTAAAAAGTTAGGTCGCGTCGCGAAAACAATCAAATTCAATAATATGCCCAAAAAACAGGCGAAAAACACCCGCGCTTTTTAATTCAAAATTCCATTTGAGTGTTGAAAACAGTCGACTTTTGATGTATTATTAATGCATTATTTATAGTATTTTTTTAAAAACCAGGGAAGCTAAGGGGTGTCTGAAATAGAGCTATTAAAACGCCGTATTTTAACGGAGGGGCAGGTGTTGCCGGGTAACATCCTGAAGGTCGACAGCTTCCTGAATCATCAGCTAGACATAAAGCTCCTCTATGAAGCGGGGAAGGAAATTGCCCTTCGCTTTAAGGGGGCTGGCATAACCAAAATACTGACCGTAGAAGCCTCGGGCATTGCCCTTGCCGCCCTCTGCGGTCTGGTTATGGAAGTGCCCGTGGTGTTTGCAAAGAAGCACCAGACCTCGAATCTGGATGCGGACGTATATTCCGCAACGGTGGAGTCCTTCACCCACGGCACAACCTACAATATACGCGTTTCAAAAAAATATCTTGCCAGCAATGACCGGGTACTCATCGTAGACGACTTTCTGGCAAACGGACGCGCGCTTCTCGGGCTTACGCAGATTGTCCGGGAGGCCGGAGCCGAGCTTGCCGGGGCCGCAATTGCCATCGAAAAGGGATTTCAGGGCGGAGGGGACATGGTCCGCCGGAAAGGGATAAGAGTCGAGTCCCTGGTGATTATTGACAAGATGGACGATGAGGGCAATATTAAATTCAGAGACTGATTATTTGGGCGCATAAACGCCTAATAATAAAAACGATTTAATATGGAGGTTCTTTAATGAAAAAGAGGATTGCTTTTCTTATGGCCGCTGTGCTGGTCATGGCCACGGTTTTCGCGGCATGCGGCACAAAGCCCACACCCAGCGCAAGTCCCGCGGTTTACAAGGTAGGCGTTATCCACATCGGAAACCCGGAGGACGGCGCCGGCTACTCCTATGCGCATGACCAGGGCATCGTCGAAATGCAGAAGAATCTCGGCCTTAAGGACGAGCAGATTGTCCGCAAACTGAATATCGGCGATACGGACAGTGCGGCCACCAGAACTGCCATAGAGGAATGCATAGAGGCCGGCTGCAAGATTATCTTCGCCACCAGCTACGGCTATATGGACACTATGGAGGCCATGGCTGAAGAGTATCCCGACATAATCTTCTCGCACGGCACGGGCTACAAGTCCAACGGCAAGAACTTCAACAATTACTTCGGACGCATTTATCAGCCCCGCTATCTTGCCGGTATAGCGGCTGGCCTTAGAACCGAGAGCAACAAAATCGGCTATGTTGCCGCCCAGCCCATCTCCAACTCAGAGGTTACCGGCGGCATTGACGCCTTTGCAAAGGGTGTGGCTGCCGTCAACCCGGACGCTAAGGTTTATGTAAAGGTAACAAACACCTGGTTTGACCTTGCGCTTGAAGGAAGCACTGCCGAAGCCTTGATTGACCTCGGCTGCGACGTAATCGCTCAGCACTGTGACACCACCGCTCCCCAGATTGCCGCCGAAAATGCCGGTGTATGGGGCTGCGGATACAACTCCGATATGACCGACTCCGCTCCCAACGCGCACCTCACCGCGCCCATCTGGAACTGGGGCGTTTACTACACCACCGCAGTTAGGGCTGCCATGGACGGCAAATGGGAAGAGCTCGGCAACTACTACGGCGGCCTGAAGGAAGGCTTTGTCGACATCTCCCCGCTCACCAAGAACTGTGTCGAGGGCACAAAGGAGATTATCGACCAGGTCAGGGAGCTTATGATTAGCGGCGAATTCGGCGTGTTTGACGGCAAGCAGGTCGTTGTTGAAAACGGAAAGGTTTCCCTCGTTGACGAGGCTCTCCTTGACAACCAGGGCAACGTGATTGTCGAAGCCGGCGGCCCCTGCCTCGACGACGCCACCATCCAGGGTAAAATCAACTGGTATTACGAAAACGTAGTTCTCCAGTAATTATTCGAAAGGCTGTTGACAGCTTATGACAGAGACAGTCAATGCTAAGGGCTCTGTGCCGGATGTTGCAATAGAGCTTAAGGGAATAACCAAGAAATTCGGCACGGTCGTTGCCAACAACAACATTGACCTCTCCGTCAGACGGGGCGAGATTCTCGCGCTTCTTGGCGAGAACGGTTCAGGAAAAACAACACTGATGAACATGCTGTCGGGGATTTACCGCCCCGACAGCGGCTCTGTTTTTATAGACGGAAAGCGTGTGGTCATAAACTCACCGGAGGACGCCAAGAAGCTGGGAATCGGAATGATTCACCAGCATTTCAAGCTGGTTGAGGTGCTCACCGCGGCCGACAACATAGTGATGGGAGCCGAGGAGCGCGGAGTTTTCCTCACCCGGAAGAGATTTGAAAAGACAAGGGAAATCTGCAAGAAATACGGGCTGAACGTCGACATGGAAAAGTATGTCTACAACATGTCGGTCAGCGAAAAGCAGTCACTCGAAATCGCGAAGGTCCTCTATTACGGGGCGAAAATACTTATACTCGACGAACCCACGGCGGTATTGACCCCGCAGGAGACAAAGCACCTGTTTGAAATCCTGCGCTCCATGCGCGACCAAGGCTGCGCGATAATTATTATCACGCACAAGCTAAACGAGGTGCTTGAAATAAGCGACAGGGTGACGATTCTAAGAAAGGGCGAGAGCGTCGCGACGGTCGAGACCAGGAACACAAACGCAAACGAGCTTACCGAACTCATGGTCGGCAGAAAGGTCAGCCTCGCGATAGAGCGCCCGAAGGTGAAGGTCGGTGCAAATCTCCTCCATGTGCACCACCTGACGATTGAAAACAGCGACGGGATTGAGGTAATTAAAAATGTCTCCTTCGACTTAAACGAGGGAGAAATCCTCGGTGTCGCGGGCATCGCCGGCAGCGGGCAGAAGGAGCTTTGCGAAGCGATTGCCGGGCTTCATCCGATAAAAAAAGGCGCAATCCTCTACAAAGACGAAAATATAGAGCGCAGGACCCCGCGCGAGCTGATCAATCTCGGAATCAGCATGAGCTTTATACCCGAGGACAGGCTTGGCATGGGGCTCGCCGCTTCTCTGGATATTACGGACAATATGATGCTGAAAAACTACGCGCGGGGCAAATCGCCCTTTGTCGACAGAAAGACGGCCGGCGAGACCGCAAAGCGTATAGTGAAGTCGCTTGATATTGTCACTCCCTCAATAAACACACCCGTAAGGCGCCTGTCGGGCGGCAACGTTCAGAAGGTGCTTCTGGGCCGCGAAATTGACGCGAGCCCCAAGGTACTGATAACCGCCTATCCCGTTCGCGGGCTGGATATTAATTCTTCTTATACGATTTACAATCTCCTGAATACTCAGAAGCAAAACGGAGCCGGAGTACTGTTCATAGGCGAGGACCTCGACGTCATGCTTGAGCTCTGCGACCGCATTATGGTACTCTGTCACGGTCGTGTTTCCGGTATAGTTAAGGCTTCGGAGGTCACCAAGGAGCAGTTAGGGCTTATGATGACTCGGCTAAGTGAAAGTGAGGTTGAAAAGAATGCCGGATAATTTAAATGGCGGTGGAATTTCAGCTCAGTTCAGGGCCAAGGAACCTCCTTTCAGAGTCGTTAAGCGCGCTGAGCTTCCGCTTGAGAAACTTATACTCTTTTATGTGATTTCCGTATTAGTGGCGGTCGTTATAGGCGGCTTGTTCATAGCGCTTAACGGAGTCAATCCCTTTTTATACTTTAAAGAGGTTTTTTCGGGCTGCTTTCGCTCCGGCGTGGCCTTCAGGGGTCTTGTGCGCATAATTGTGCCGCTGCTCATGGTCTCGCTCGGCGTGATTTTAGCGTTTAAAATGCGCTACTGGAACATCGGGGCCGAGGGACAGCTCATTATGGGCGCGGTCTTCGCAACCTGGGCTTCCCGCGCGTTTCCGGGGCTCCCGACCCCGATAATGCTGATAGTCATGGCCGTCGCCGGCATTATCGGAGGGGGAATTTGGGGCCTTATCACGGCGTTTTTCAAATGCCGCTTCAATACTAACGAAACGCTTTTCACGCTGATGCTCAACTATGTTGCCTTTTATATAGTAGATTATCTTAGAAACGGACCCTGGCAGGCGGACCCCGGCTTTCCCGGTATCGGGCGCCTGGCCGCCAATTCAAGGCTTCCGCAAATTTTCAGGCTCGATATTAGCTGGATAGTCGCAATAGTCCTTGTGTTTTTTATCTACATTTACTTAAAGTACACAAAGCAGGGCTATGAAATAGCCGTGGTAGGCGACAGCATAAGCACCGCGAGATACGCCGGAATGAACGTAAACAGGATAATGCAGCGCACGATGTTCTTGAGCGCGGGGATTTGCGGCCTTGCCGGAATGCTCAAGGTCTCGGGCGTCGTGAGCAATTACACGCTTGACACCGGAATCGCAAGCGGCGTCGGTTTCACCGCCATCTCGGTTGCTTGGCTGGCTAAGCTCAACCCCTTCGGCGTTTTTGTGGTCTCCTTCCTCTTCGGCGTGTTGGAAAAAGGCTGCAGCGTCGCCGAGAGCACCTTCCACCTATCAGCGGCCATAACCCAGATTCTCCAGGGACTGATACTCTTTACAATCCTCGGTTCGGACTTCTTTATAAGATACAAGCTGCAATTGACCAGGGGAGGGAGGAAATTAAATGAACACAATAATTAATTTCCTCTTCGCCGCGGTTAAAAACGGCGCGCCCCTCCTTCTTGGAACGACCGGCGAGATAATAACCGAAAAATCCGGCAGCCTCAACCTGGGCGTCGAGGGCATAATGGCGCTGGGCGCCTTCGCGGGCTACTACGCGGGATATAAAACCGGCAGCCTAATCATGGCAATTCTGGCAGCCTTTCTAGTAGGCGCGCTTGCAGGACTTATTTTCGCCTTCCTCACGGTTACGCTCCAGGCAAATCAGAACGTTACCGGTCTTACCCTGACCATATTCGGCAGCGGCGTCGCCCTGTTCTTCGGCGAAATTCTGATTAAGCAGAGGCCCAAGCTCTCGGCGGCTTTAAACGCGCTGCTCTCAGGGACCGAGATACCGCTTTTGTCCAAAATCCCCGTGATAGGCAGGATATTGTTTTCGCAAAACATCCTGGTTTATCTGGCGATTATAATTGCGGTGCTCGCGGGTATCTATTTAAAGTACACCCGCCTGGGGCTTAAGGTCAGGGCCGTGGGCGAAAACCCGGCCGCCGCGGACGCTTCCGGAATCAAGGTCGCGCTGACAAGGTACGTAAACGCGATGCTCGGAGGCGGCATTTGCGGCATTGGCGGCGCCTATCTTGCGCTCATCAACGGGCGCGGCGACTGGGACAACAACTCCGTCAGCGGCCAGGGCTGGATTTCGGTCGCGCTTGTTATCTTCGCGCGCTGGAGCCCCTTCGGAGCGCTTCTGGGCTCCCTGGTCTTCGGCGCCTTCTATGTCTTCCAGATCCGCGTAAACGACATTGTGGCAACCTTCCCCTTCCTCGGCTTCCTTTCAAAAATTCCGAACGCCTTCTATTCGATGCTGCCCTTTGTTATTACGGCCTTAGTGCTGGTCATATCCTCGGTACAGAAGAAAAAGGTAGGCGTGCAGCCGAGCTCATGCGGTATAAATTATTACCGCGAGGACCGTTGACCTTAAAGCGAAACGAATAAATATAACATAGACGCACCGAAGGCTCCCCGTTTGGGGAGCCTTCGGTGCATGAGAAGGATATGAAGGATATGAATAGGGAATATATTTACATTAATGAATAGGAATTTGTGGTAATAATAACACAGGTAAATTAAAATAGCAACACTTAATTAAATATTTTAGGAAAATTTTAAGAAATCCGTGAACAGAATGAGTAATTATTACAAAGTAATGTAAAATTATGCATTTACAGGGTTTAATACCCGGAGGAAGAATAGTGTCGTCTTCCGGGTTTTCGCCTGAACCAGATACCCGATACGACGCCCATGGCGGCGAAGAGGGTGAGTATGGACGAGCCGCCGTAGCTGAAAAAGGGGAGGGTAAGACCGATTACGGGCGTAAGCCCAACGCACATTCCTATGTTTTCAAAGGTCTGGAAAATCAGCATGCCGGCAAAACCCATGCAAACAAGCATGCCTTTCGGGTCGTTGCACTTGATGCCTACATATATGCAGCGGAGGATGACGGCGGTAAGCAGAACGATTATAGCGAGGCAGCCTATCAGCCCCAGCTCCTCGCCCGCGACGGCGAAGATAAAGTCCGTGTGCTTAAAGGGCAGGGCATCGGATTGGGACTGGATGCCGCTATATAGGCCCGCGCCCTTCAGCCCCCCCGAGGCCAGGGCAATTTTGCTCTGATTTGCCTGCCATGTAACTCCAAGACCCGAGGGGTCCACAACTTCCGGGAAATAGGGGGCGAGGATTCGCTCCTTCTGGTAATCACCGAGCATGTTCCAGAATATCGGCGAGGCCGCCGCAAATACAAGCAGACCCAGTCCAAACCAGCGAAGCTTTAGCCCCGCGGCAAAGAGCATAACTATGAAAATCACAAGGTACACAAGGGCCGAGCCGAGGTCGTCCGACACGAGGATAATCAGGCCGAACATAACGACAAAATGCGCGACGAGCTGCGCAACGGATATAGGCGCGTTGAGATTATGAGAATTTAAGAAGCAGATTTGCTTGGCCAGCAGGATGGTGAAGGTGATTTTAACAACCTCGGCGGGCTGTATCCCTATGGGGCCAAACCTCAGCCAGCCGCGGTTTCCGGTGCCGCCCTCAACTCCCCAGAGCACAAGTGTGAGGAAAAACAGTATATTGAAGGCGAAAATCCATCTCCACTTGTCGGTTATAATATCAAGGTCAAGAAGCGACATGACAACGAAGGCTATAATTCCGAGAAAAAGCGCGCCCGACTGTATATATACATACTGATTGGTGTTGAAGCTTTTTGTTGCGCTGGATATTATGACTATTCCGTAGATTGAGCAGATAATGCAGAGAGACAAAAGGAGCATATCCGACTTTTTTATGTATTCCCTTACCATTTTGAGGTACTTTCTCACACGCATGCTCCTTTCAAGGTTTAAGCGCAGTTTAAGACCCGATTCCAAAGAGTATTTTATCACTATCGGGACATATAGTAAACCATGAAATACTCTAAATTACACTCATTAGCGCCGTTTTACGGCCTTGCCCCGCAGATATAGGGAGAAACTGATTGATTTGTTCGTATTTTGCTCAGGGGCGCATCGTACTTTGGGCAGGAAATCTTGGCACCAGATATAAATTTTTACTTTTATAATGATTAAAAAAGTGGTATGATACTGAAAAACTTGCATCTACGGTGAAGATATGACGATTTATACAAAAAGCGAGCGAGAAACCCGGGAACTGGGACAAAGGCTCGCGAAACATGTGCGCCCCGGTATGGTGCTCGCTCTCTACGGGGACCTTGGCGCCGGCAAGACCGCCCTGGTACGGGGGCTTGCCGCGGGAATGGGCCTTAAGGCGAGGGTGACAAGCCCGACCTTTACGATAGTAAACGAGTATCAGGGCGAGATACCGCTCTTTCATTTCGACATGTACAGGCTTACGGGCAGCGAGGAGCTGTTTGAAATAGGCTGGGAGGACTATCTGAGTAGGGGAGGGGTCCTGGCCGTCGAATGGAGCGAGAATGTGGAGGACGCCCTTGACGGGAGCGTCGTGCGCATCCGTCTGGAGCGCGGCGGAAGCGAAAATGAAAGGCGCGTAGAAATAGAAAACCTGCCCGGCTTCGGGGGTGGTGAAGATGAAGATACTGGCAATTGAATCGTCGGCCAAAGCCGTGTCAGCCGCGGTCTGCGAGGAAGGGAGGCTAATTGCCTATTCCTACCAGAACAGCGGGCTGACCCACAGCAGGACGCTGTTGCCGCTCATAAAGGACATGCTGAAAAACTCCGAACTGGAGCTTTCGGATATTGGCCTTATAGCCGTGGCAAGAGGCCCCGGCTCGTTTACCGGCATACGCATAGGCGTTGCGGCGGCGAAGGGGCTTTCCTGGGCCTCGGATATTCCCGCCGTCGGGGTTTCGACCCTCGAGGCGATGGCTTTTCAGCTTGCATTTACAGACGGCATAATCTGCTCCGTTATGGACGCAAGGAGGTCCGAGGTCTACAACGCGCTTTTTGAGATGCGCGGAGGGGAGCCGGTTAGGCTCTGCGAGGACAGAGCGATACCTTTAAGCGAATTGTATGAAGAGATGAAAATGTCGAAAAATAAATATTATTTAGTTGGAGACGGGGCAGAACTGTGCTATAATTATCTATTGAACAAGGATGTCTCGGCCTTTATCGCGCCGGAGCATTTAAAATACCAGAGCGCTTACGGCGTCGCTTTAGCCGCGGGTAGGGCGCGCTGCGACAAGGACCTTAACCCCGTATATCTCCGTCTTTCGCAGGCGGAACGGGAGCTTAACGAGAAAAGGAGTAAATTATAATGGCCGAATTACATGTACTGGACCATCCACTTCTTCAGCACAAGCTGTCAATAATAAGGAGCAAGGACACAAGCGTAAAAGAGTTTCGCGAGATAGTCTCCGAAATCGCCACCCTTATGAGCTATGAGGCGACGCGCGACCTGCCTGTGGAGGAGGTGGAGGTGGAAACACCGGTTGCCCCTGCGAAAGTAAAGCGCATCGCAGGAAAAAAGCTGGCCGTGATTCCGATACTCCGCGCGGGGCTTGGAATGGTGGACGGAATACTCCAGCTTGTGCCCTCCGCCAAGGTCGGGCATATAGGGCTTTACAGGGACCCCGATACGCTTGAGCCGGTGGAGTATTACTGCAAGCTGCCGAAGGATGTCGCGGACAGGGACATTCTCCTTGTTGACCCGATGCTCGCAACGGGCGGAAGCGCGACGGCGGCAATAAAGTTTCTCAAGAATTACGGCTGCAAGCACATCAAGCTGATGAGCATAATTGCGGCGCCCGAAGGCGTTGAGAGGGTGAGAAGGGACCATCCGGACGTTGAGCTGTATGTGGCGGCGGTGGATGAAAGGCTCAACGACCACGGCTATATAGTGCCGGGCCTGGGCGACGCGGGGGACAGAATATTTGGAACGAAATGACTACTAGGCAGGTGCGGTCAAGGCCGCACCTCTTTTCAGGTTAACCGGGAGTAGAAAATGGCGGACATTGCGCTAAAGGGGCTAGTCAAAGCCTTTGAACAGGATAAAAACATACTGAACGGGCTTAACTTTGAGGTTTTCGAGGGCGAGCGCGTCGGGCTGCTCGGCAAAAACGGTGCGGGCAAGACCACGGTGTTCAGACTGATTGCGGGGGAAATAGAACCCGACGAGGGCACGGTGTATGTCGCACCGGGCAAGCGCGTGGGCCTCATCTCGCAGATACCCGTTTACCCTCCTGACTATACGACAGAGGACGTGCTTCGTACGGCCCATGCGCGCCTTGACAGGATTAGCGCGCGCATGAAGGAGCTTGAGAAGGAGATGGCGGAGGGACCGGCGGATGATAAGCTCCTTGCCGAGTATGATTCGCTGCTGGCACGCTTCGAGGCTTACGGCGGCTACGATGCCGACACCGACATAAACAAGGTTGCGGCGGGGCTTGAAATATCCGAGAACATGCGCGCCCAGCTTTTTATGAGCCTCTCGGGCGGCGAAAAGACAAGGGTTAACCTGGCCCGTCTCATACTCGAAAAGACCGACATACTCCTGCTCGACGAGCCGACGAACCACCTGGACTTTCGGGCGACGGAGTGGCTTGAGGAGTACCTGCTGCGCTTCAAGGGCACGGTTTTAATCATATCGCACGACCGCTTTTTCCTTGACAGGACGGTGGGCCGCGTAATCGAAATTGTGGACGGCAGGGCGGAGTTTTACAGCGGCAACTACAGCTTCTATGTAGTGGAAAAGCAGCGGCGTATCGAGGAGCAGCTTAAAAAGTACGAGCAGGAGCAAAAGGAGATAAAGAGGCTCACCGAGGCTGCCGACAGGCTGCAGCAGTGGGGGACAGGCAACGAGCGCCTGATGAAAAAATCCTTTGCAATCCGCTCGCGCATAGAGAGAATGGAAAAGGCCGAGCGCCCGCGGATTGAGCGCAGGCTGAAAGCGCGGTTTGAAGCCAGGGAGTTTCACGGCGACGAGGTGCTTGTAATAAAGGGACTGAGCAAGAGCTACGGGGACAGGGAGCTTTTCACAGGCGTCGAGCTGCTTATGCAGGGCGGAGAGCGGATAGCGCTGATTGGCGATAACGGAACGGGGAAGACGACCTTTTTAAAGCTGATTATGGGCGAGGAAGTGCCGGACAAGGGCTATATCAAAAAGGGCCCGTCTGTCAAAATGGCCTATCTACCCCAGGTGGTAAGATTTAAAAACCCCTCTCTCAGCGCGCTCGACACGCTTATATTTGAGGACAATCTCACGCCTCAGGAGGCGAGAAACAGGCTCGCCGCGTTTAAATTCACGGGGGAGGATGTGTTCAAGCCCGTATCCGTGCTCTCGGGCGGCGAGCAGAGCAGGCTCAGGCTGTGCTCGCTTATGAGAAACGAGATTAATCTACTGATACTCGACGAGCCGACAAACCACCTCGACATACAGTCGAGGGAGTGGATAGAGGAGGCGCTCGAGGAGTACAAGGGCGCGCTTCTCTTTGTGTCGCACGACAGGTATTTCATAAACCGCTTTGCCACTCGAATATGGGAGCTGCGCGAAGGGCGGATTTCCGATTTTGCGGGAACCTTTGAGGAATATAAGCAGTATAAGGCCAACCTGGCGCGTTTTGAGGAGATAAAAAGGCAGGCTCAGCAGAAAAAAGAGGAAAAGCCGAAAAGGAAGAGGCCGCAGGACGTCGGAAAGCTGCTCCTTAAGCTCGAGCGCGAGATAGAGAAGCTCGAAGAGCGGCTGAAGCTTTACGAGGCCGAGGCCGAAAAGTATTCCACCGACTACGAAAAGCTCCTGGAAATAGATGAAGCCCGCGCGGAAGCTGAAGCGGAGCTTGATGCGCTATATGAACAGTGGGGGGAGATAAGCGGTTGAGGAGTAAAATCCGATACGGGGCGCCGGTGTTTGCGTTTGTTTGCTTTGCGATTGCGCTCTTTTTCAAAACCGCGCTTGTGGGCTACACCATGACCGCAATCGTGCTTTTCACCGCGGGGCTTGTGCTCCTCCTTTACTTTGCCCTCGGGATACTTGTGAGAAAGAACAGAAAGTATGCAAAGACACTGCGCCTTATGCTTACTCTTATACTTGCGGCGGGGCTTGCCTACTTTGCCGTGGTGGAGTACATAATTGTCAAAAATTCAGTGACCGAGGCTGAAAGCGCGGATTACTTAATCGTCCTCGGCGCCGGCGTGGACGGCACGGTGCCGTCCCTTTCACTGCGCGACAGGTTGGAGGCGGCCTATGAATACTTAAATAAGCACCCGGACACGGTGGCGGTTGTCAGCGGCGGGCAGGGGGAGTACGAGGAAATCACAGAGGCTGAGTGCATGTTCCTCTGGCTTACCCAGAGGGGGATAGCCCCGGAGCGCATTATAAAGGAGGAGCGCGCGAGAAGCACCTCCGAGAACATAGTTTTTTCGATGGAGCTCATATCGGCTGATTCCCGGACTTCATCACCCGCAATAGCCGTGCTTACGGCGGAATACCATCTTTACCGCGCAAAGGAAACGGCAAGGCGCGAGGGGTTCTTAAATCCTCTCGGCGTTGCCGCGAAAACGAGTTTGCCGGTTCTTAAAATAAACTACTTTATCCGAGAAGCCTTTGCCGTAACGGCAATGTGGCTCGGCATTAATTAAAACCAAAAGGCGGCAACCTGCGATGCCGCCTTTTATTTTTGCTTGCCGCCTCAATTCGAGAGATAAAGCCGCTTTGGAGCTTACCAAAAGCGGCTTTACTTTATCGCCGGTTCTTATTTAAAGATTTCGGAGAAATCCAGCTTGTCCAGCGCCTCGCTGCGCACGATTTCCGCCTCGTCGGCCCAGGCCTTTGCCTGGCGCTGGTATATATCGAAGGCGGCGGCGTAGCGCAGCGGGTAATAGGAGTTAAAAACGACCATGTCGGGGTCTATGGGCAGGCGAAGTAAGATGTGATAGCCGTAGTCCGTCTCGACTATGTCGCTGAGCTCACCCTCATTTAGCGCCAGGGCAGCCTCGTAGAACTCGGAAACCATATCGCCCTGCTTAAACAGATAGCCGCCGGGGTACTCCATAAGCCCTCCGGTGTCCTCGCTCCTCGAATTCATTATCTCGTCGAACTTGGCGTACAGAGCCTCGCCGCTGCCCGCGGCCTTGAGTTCATTGAATATCGCCTCAATATCGGCCTTGACATTTTCGTTTTCCGCTTCGTCCTCCTTGGAGAGCAGGAGAATGTGCTTTGCGAGCATATAACCGTTATCTTTCGCATAGGAAAGCGTGTCCGCGTCCGAGAACTTCTCGGCCTTTTCGCCGTACATTTCGGTAAACAGCTTGTAATAGAGGGCCGAGGTGCTCAGCAGATTGCGGTAGATATCCTGATTTAGCTGACTTGAAGCGAGGGCTTCGTTAAAGGCTTCCTCGCCGCCGGCCTGCTCCTTCGCCGCCTCAAATTCGCTTTCCACTTCAGCCTTTTCCTCGTCGCTGAGAGTTACCCCCATCTCCGCGGCCTTTTTATTTACGGTCCTGTAAAGCGCAATGGCGTCGATGGAGACGTCGAGAATGAAGTCCTGCACGGTATTAGTTCCGTCGTAAACCGCGTGCCAGTCAATCAGGTATCCGTAGGTCATGTAATTAACATGCGAGCATATCCAGTACAATAGCTCCGGCCAGTAGACCTCGGAGCCGTCCACGGTAAACATAAGGGTGTCTTCCGGGTAAAGGGCGGAGTTAATCTCCTTAATCTCATTCGGAGTCTCGGTGGGCTCGGGAGTGGGGGAGGTCGTTGCCTCGGGAGTCGGTTCCGTGGATGCGGCGGGGCCGCAGCCTGCCAGGGTAAGCGCCAGCATTACGGCGGCAAGCGCAAGGCTGAGTGTTCTTTTCATTTGTTTTCCTTTCCTTTCAGAGCACATAACGGGCCGTGAACAAGCTGGCCGTTAAGCGCGCGTTTTCTTTCTGCCCGCGGGCATGTGTTGGCTTTTAATTATAATTACGGCTGCTTGGTTCCGCTTTCCGCATCGTCGGCCTGTGCGGCTTTGTAAGCGCGCACAAAGGCCGCCGCCTCGCCCAAAACATCGCCGGAATTTTTTATTTTCAGGCTTATTCTAGGCTCGTTTCCGGCCTCAATTTTGATTCTGCCCTTAAACGCCGGGTTTTCATACAGCGCCGAAACCTGCCTCATGTCAAAGTCCGTAAGCTTGAAAATTATCCTGCCGGCTTTCTGGGAGATTTCGGATATGCCGGCGTGCTCGGCTTCGCCGCGCAGGAGAGCGACCCGGATGAGAGTATTGACGCTCCTCGGCGGGTCTCCAAAGCGGTCAACCAGCTCGTCGGTGATGTCGTCGGCGTCTTCCTCGGTCCTTATCTGGGCTATGCGCCGGTATAGGTCCATTCTCTGCTCGGGGGAGGGCACGTACCTCTCCGGAATGTTTGCCGATACCGCCAGGTCTGCCGAGCACTCCACGCGCTTCGGCGGCTTTTCCCCGCGCTCTTCGAGTATTGCTTCCTCAAGCAGCTTAATGTACATGTCGTAGCCCACAGAGAGCATATGGCCCGACTGCTCGGCGCCGAGCAGGTTTCCGGCTCCCCGGATTTCGAGGTCGCGCATCGCTATCTTGAAACCGGAGTTGAATTCGGCAAACTCGCGAATCGCGGCAAGGCGCTTGCTCGCCACCTCCGTGAGGACCTTGCCCGGCCTGAACGTAAGGTAGGCAAAAGCCCTGCGGTGGCTCCTGCCCACCCGCCCGCGGATCTGGTGCAGCTGCCCGAGCCCCAGTTTGTCCGCGTCCTCGATTATCAGAGTGTTGACGTTCGGGATGTCTATGCCCGTCTCTATAATCGTCGTGCAGACAAGAATCTGTATCTCGTTTGCCATCATCCGCTCCATAATACCGGAGAGGCTGTCCTCGTCCATCTGCCCGTGAGCGACCGCTATCGTCACTCCCTCCAGCAGTTTTGAGAGCCTTGCGGCAGTGCGGTCTATTGTTTCGATGCGGTTGTGCAGGTAATAGACCTGTCCGCCGCGCGCAAGCTCGCGCCTTATAGCGTCCGCGATAACGCCCCAGTCGTGCTCCAGCACGTAGGTCTGGACAGGGTGCCTGTCCTGCGGGGGCTCCTCAATCATCGACATATCCCGTATGCCTGAAAGAGCCATGCTCAAAGTGCGCGGTATGGGCGTTGCAGTGAGCGTCAGAACGTCTATGAACTTCGACATCTCCTTTAGGCGCTCCTTGTGCGTAACGCCGAAGCGCTGTTCCTCGTCTACAATCAGAAGCCCTAAGTCTTTAAACTCAACGTCCTTCTGCAGGAGCCTGTGAGTTCCTATTATTATGTCGGCGGCGCCGCTCTTGATGTTCCTTATGGCCTGCTTGATTTCTGCGTTTGTTCTAAAACGGCTCAAAACTTCCACTCGGACGGGGAAGTTGGAAAACCTTCTCATCACCGTGACGTAATGCTGCTGGGCAAGTACCGTAGTCGGGACGAGGATAGCCGCCTGCTTGCCGTCGAGAATGCACTTCATTACCGCGCGCAGGGCAACCTCTGTCTTGCCGTAGCCGACATCTCCGCAGAGGAGTCTGTCCATAGGCACGGGCTTTTCCATGTCCGTCTTAATCTCAGTTATGGCGCGAAGCTGGTCCTCAGTCTCTGTATACTCGAAACTGTCCTCAAAATCCTTCTGCCAGCTCGAATCCGGGGAAAAGGCAAAGCCGGAGCTTCTGCTTCTTGCGGCATACAGCTCGATAAGCTTTTTGGCAAGCTCCTTTGCCATGCCCTTGGCCTTGGACTTTGCCTTCTGCCAGTCCGTGCCTCCGAGCTTTGAGAGCCTGACCGGCTTATCCTCGCCGCCCGAGCCTATATACTTTGAAACGAGGTCAAGCTGAGTCGCGGGTACATAGAGGCTGTCGGTTCCCGAATAGGCTATTTTTATATAGTCCTTCTGAACGCCGTCCACAGGTATCTGGAAAATGCCCATAAAGCGGCCTATGCCGTGGTGCTCGTGCACAACCAGGTCGCCGGGCGAGAGGTCCGTATAGCTTTGAATCTTCTGCCTATTCTTGCTTGTCTTCCTTTTAGGGGTGTAGCGCTTGGCAGAACCGGTCAGCTGGCCCTCGGTGATAATAGCGATTTTAGAACCCGGGTACTCCGCCCCCGCCGAGAGGGAGCCGATACCGATAATGCAGGTACCGTGCTCGGGGATTTTTCTGAGGTTAAAACCGAGCGCCGAGGGTATGCCGTGCTTATCAAGGTACTCCTTGAGCTTTTTCGCCCTTTCCTCATCCGATGCCAGCAGAACGGTGCTGTAGCCGCTTTTGAGGTAGTGAACAAGATCGCTCGCCGCAGTCTCCATGCTGCCCCCGTAAGCGGGGAGCTGCTTTGCGGTCATATAGAGAATCGTTTTCGGCGGCACCGGGTAGGAAGAGCCGGTGAAGCTGTCGAGCATGACAAATGCGTGCCCGGAAAGCTTCTCGCAAACTTCCGGCCAATCCATGCAAAAATGGGTGAGGGACCCGTCAAGCACACCCGACTCAAGCAGGGTGTCTATATCCTGGGTTAGCTGCCAGAGGTAGTTTTTCGCCTTCTCCTGCGCTCTTACCGGCTCTATCAGTATTACGATTGCATCGTAAGATATATAATCGGCCGCGGTTTCAAATTCCGGGTATAATAGATGCATATACCTGTCAGCGGCGGGGAAGCTTCGTTT
Source organism: Clostridiales bacterium (assembly GCA_012838345.1). Lineage (GTDB taxonomy): Bacteria > Bacillota > Clostridia > Oscillospirales > Oscillospiraceae > DUPK01. Next base: position 19,972 of record DUPK01000031.1, read on the forward strand.
GTTCTGCAGGCGCTCAATATCGGAGGAGACTGTTTCCAAAAGCTCCTTTTTGGCCGTCTTGCGGCGCGCAATCTTCTGAGAAAGCTCAATCAGCTCGTCCAATAAGCCTTCCTCGCCTCCGTCGTACAGCCCCGCAAGGCTTTCGGCGACGGGCAGAATATCGGCTGAGGTGATATTCTCAATCCTTCTCTGGGTCGATATATCGAAAATGCCCATGGAGTCTATCTCGTCTCCAAAGAGCTCGCAGCGAACAGGATTCGGGAGCGCGGGCGAGTAAAAATCCAAAATTCCGCCGTGTATGGCGAACTGACCGACGCCCTCCACCTGCTCCGAGCGCCTGTAGCCTGAGGCCACAAGCCTTTCCGCCGTCTCGCTGAGCTTTATCTCCATTCCTAGCTTGAGCGTAAGCTGTGCAGACATGAGCCTCTGCCCGGGGACTGAGCGCTGCATCAGCGCGTCGGGTGTCGTGACAACGACGCTGGCTCTGCCCGTAGCCATCTCGTAGAGGGTCTTTATCCGCTCCTGCTCGACTGTGCGTGAAACGCCCTCTGCGTTGTAAAACGTAAACTCGCGCGCGGTGAGCGTATGGCACTGCTCCTCGGTCAGCGAGCTTATATCGTTTGCCATGCGGTTCATTTCGAGCTCGTCGGAGCAGATTATAATAACCTGCTTACGGAGCAGGCGCCGGAGCGTCGCTGCGACATGGGCTTTGTGTATATTTTCTAGGCCGCTCAGGACGAGAGGGCACAGGCCGCCGTCAATCCTGGCGATAAGCTCTTCAATTTCGGGCTCTCTTCGGATACCCTCCGATAAGGCCAGCAAGAATTCACCAACTTTCTGCTAAAATATGGAAAGATATGGGCGCAACTAACCCTAATCTACATCCATTCCTGTTATACTACATCTTTCCGCCGAACTTTTCAAGAGTAAACCCATTAATACTGTATGTAAGTGGCCATATAATATTAACATAGCTTTACTTGTTTAATTCCCTCGCTATTGCATTAATTGTGAAATGGTATATAATCTTGGGAAGGGGTGTGTAAAGTGTCGGAGAACTATCAAAAAATGTTTGAGGACACCATAGCTTCGCTCGGAGGCAGGACTCCGAGTCTGCTTCTGCACGCCTGCTGCGCCCCCTGTTTAAGCTCCGTGCTTGAGCGCCTCGGAGAGCATTTTTCCGTAACCGTGCTATACTATAACCCCAACATTTTTCCGCCCGATGAATATGAAAAGCGCCTTTCCGAGATTCAAAAGCTTCTTGGGCTTCTGGAAACCGGAAACACCGTGAACCTGCTCTGCGGCGAGTACAATCCCGGAAACTACCGCAATCTTACCGGCGGCATGGAAAAAGAGCCCGAGGGCGGTACACGCTGCCGCCTGTGCTTTGAGCTGCGTTTGGGGGAGACCGCCAGGCTCGCGAGGGAGGGGGGCTTTGACTATTTCACAACCACCCTTACGGTGAGCCCGCACAAGAACGCCGCTTTGCTGAATGCCATCGGGGGAGCGATGAGCGAAAAATACGGAGTGCTCTACCTGTTTTCGGACTTTAAAAAGCGCGACGGCTACAAACGCTCGATAGAGCTTTCAAATACTTACGGGCTGTACCGGCAAAACTACTGCGGCTGCGAGTTCTCAAAACGGGCCTGAGCGAAACTAAATCGTTATAATGTCTATCACGACAGGTGCCATCACCCTGTCGAAAAACAAAAAAATGGAGTGAATAAATTGAACAACCTTACCATTCGCAAGCTGACATTTGTCGCGGTGATTGCCGCAGTCTACGCCGCTCTAACCCTGGCGCTCGCGCCCATCTCATACGGCCCGGTTCAGTTCCGCCTGTCCGAGGTTCTGTGCATCCTGCCCTATTTCTTTCCCTCCACAATATGGGGGCTGTTTGTGGGTTGCGCCCTTTCAAACCTCTTCGGGGGCTACGGGGTGCTCGACATTGTGTTCGGGTCACTGGCTACGCTTCTGGCGGGCTACTGCACTTCGAAGATACGATTCCGCCCACTGGCCCTGCTGCCGGTCGTTGTCATCAACGCGGTTGTGGTCGGGGCGGTCATAGCCTTGTCTTCCACGCCTCATGCTTTCTGGGAGGGCTTTTCCGTAAACGCCGTGCAAATCGGGCTGTCCGAGTTTGGAGTTATGTATATTATCGGCCTGCCGCTGCTCTATATTCTGCCGAGATACAAGTTGTTTAACGAACTAAAGAATGACCTTGCATAAACGGGAGGTTAACATGAAAGTCAGAAAAGCCGTCATCCCCGCGGCGGGAATCGGCAGCCGCATGCTGCCTGCAACTAAGTCCATACCCAAGGAGATGCTGCCCCTGGTGGACAGGCCTGTAATTCAATACATAATTGAAGAGGCCGTGGCATCGGGGATTGAGGATATACTCATTATCACAAACCGCGGCAAGGGCCCGATGGAGGACTATTTCGATTATTTCCCCGAGCTTGAGCTGCGCCTCGAGGCCGATAAAAAGTACGATTATCTCAACTCGGTGAAAAGGCCCGCGGACCTTGCTAACATCTATTTCCTGCGCCAGAAGGAGACCCGCGGCCTCGGACACGCCGTGGGACGCGCCCGTACCTTTGTGGGGGACGAGCCCTTTGCGGTTTTGCTCGGCGACGACATCATGAAGTCGAAGGTTCCCGTCACAAAGCAGCTTATCGACGCAGCGGAGAAGTACGGAGCCTCGGCGGTCGGCACGCAGGCTGTGCCGGACGAGGCGCTCGCGCGCTATTCCTCGCTAAAAATTGAAGCTCTCGAGGAGAACATATACCGTGTTACGGACATGGTTGAAAAGCCGAAGCCTTCGGAGCGCTTTTCAAACTATGCGATACTCGGCCGCTATGTCCTCACTCCCGATATTTTCGATATACTGGACGGGCTTGAGCCCGGCTATGGCGGCGAGATACAGCTGACCGACGGGCTTAAAAAGCTCTGTGCCGTGTCGCCCATGGTTGCCGTGGACTTTGAGGGAGTGCGCTACGATACGGGCAACCTCAAAGGTTACCTTGAGGCCACGATAGACTTCGCCCTCGACCACGATGAGACCGGCGAGTGGCTCCGGGAGTACCTGAAAAGCAAATCCGAATTACTTTAATTGCCTAAAAGCTGCAAAATTAGTTGACAATTGCGGTAATATGTGTATAATTAATTAGTCTAGGATGCCGCTATTGCGGCATGCCATATATATTCCTTGCCCGCGTATTAAGCGGGCCATAAGTCCAGAAGGAGGTGCAAAAGAAATGGCAAAAGTTACAGACAGCTACGAGGTTATGTATATCATCGACCCGACATTGAGCGAAGAGGATATTAATGCCATCGTAGAAAAGTTCAAAGCGCTCGTCGAGGCCAACGGTACACTTAATGAGTTGGAGCTGATAGGTAAGCGCCGTCTTGCTTATGCAATAAACTACAAGACGGAGGGCTACTATGTCCTCATGAAGTTCGCATCGGCTCCGTCTTTCCCCGCCGAGCTCAAGCGCGTGCTTGGAATCACGGAAGGCATTATGCGCTCGCTCATCACTGTTATTACGGGCTAGGAGGCGCGAATAATGCTAAATCAGGTTGTCTTAATGGGTAGGCTTACGAGGGACCCGGAGCTGCGCCGCACTCCGAACGGCACTCCGGTGGCAAGCTTCACGCTTGCTGTCGAAAGGGACTTCAGCTCCCGCGAAACCGGCGAAAAACAGACCGATTTTATCGACATCGTGGCCTGGAGACACACGGCCGAGTTTGTGTCTAAGTATTTCTTTAAGGGCCAGATGGCCGCAGTAACGGGCCGGCTCCAGATTCGCGACTGGACGGACAGGGATGGCGGTAAGCGCAGGAGCGCCGAGGTCGTCGCCGAAAACGTCTATTTCGCCGACAGCAAGAGAGCTAGGGAGGACAGCGGCGATTATTCACCGCGAAGCGGCAATCTGCCCTTTGAAGATTCATATCCTTCCTCCGCCCCCTTTAGTATTGGCGAATCCGAATTTTCCGAGCTAGACGATGACGACGGAGATTTACCATTTTGATTTTCACGGGAACGCCCGATTATACATTACTCAATGATTGGAGGGTACCACATTGGCAACGGAGAACACAAGGCCTCAGCGCGGCGGAAACCGCAAGCGCAGGAAGGTGTGTGCGTTCTGTGCTGAGAAGTCGCAGCACATCGACTACAAGGATACGGCCAAGCTTCGCCGCTTCCTTTCCGAACGCAGCAAGATTCTTCCCCGCAGAGCGACCGGCACTTGCGCCATGCATCAGCGTGAGCTGACCCAGGCGATAAAAAGAGCAAGACAGATAGCTTTACTTCCGTACGTTACGGAATAATATAGACGGATTAAGGCGCACCGAGGTGCGCCTTAATTTATAGCTTCTTTATTTTAGGTCGTGGACCTCGTTGTCGAGCGTCACAAGCGGCCTATCATGGAAGACGCGCTTTCGGGAGGGGATAAAGCCCCTCACGTTTGTCGCGGGGTATATCCAGGTGTACTGCCCGATGTGCGTGCCCGGCTGGGTCACCGAGTTTGCCCCCAGCCTGGAGTTGTCGCCGAGGATGCAGCCGAAAAAGCCCGTGCCGAGGTCAATTCTTCCGTCCTCGGTTTTTACGGTGACGTTCGACTGGTCAAACTTCCGGTTTGCGGTTATCGCGCCGGAACCGATGCGCGCCGATTTTCCTATCACGCAGTCGCCCGCAAACGAGGTGCTCTGGATTTTTGCGCCGTTAAAGACCACACAGTGCTTCACCTCGCTGCAGTGGCCCAGAACGCAGTTGTCGCCAATTATTGTGTTCGGCCTTATAATCGCGCCAGGCATTATTTCACAGTTTTTACCTATATAGACCGGTCCTATTATCGTAACCCCGTTGTAGATGACGGTGCCCTCGCCTATGTAGTAATTGCCGTAAAAATCGCACTGGCCGAGGCATTTGCCCAGGTTTTCCTTTACGTCCGGTTTTACGAGAAGCTCCTCCAGAAACCCATTGACCTTAGTAAGAGGTTCCCAGGGGTGTTTCATGCCCTCAAAAAAGCCGGGTATCGGAAACTTATCAAAATGTGAGAAGTAATAGCCAATATCCGTAACCATGTTTTAGCCTCCCAAAATAAATATCGGATTATGCCCGGTGACTGCTATAACATCATAATTATAATTAATGCAAAGCGTGAATGCAAACAAAAGAATTGTAAATTTGACTGGAACAAATGTTTGCAGTGTAAAATATTATGTGTTATACTTTAACAAACCTTTGCCAAACTTAAGCAGCGGGAGGGTGCGCTATGAGTCGGCTTACCCCAAAACAGAAAGAGGTTTTCGATTATATCGCTCAAACGGTGGCGGCGCAGGGCTACCCGCCCTCAGTCAGGGAGATATGCGCCGCAGTTGGCCTAAAGTCCCCTTCCACGGTGCACGCGCACCTGACAGCCCTTGAACGTGCCGGACTCATTACACGTGATGCGGGCAAAACTCGGGCGATAACGCTCACGTCCGGGGCGGGTGCGGGAGGCGTGCCCATTCTGGGTACGGTGGCGGCAGGGCAGCCGATACTCGCGGTCGAGGACGCGCTGGGATTTCTGCCCTTCGACCCGGGGAAAAGCGGGGAATATTTTGCGCTGCGTATTAAGGGAGACTCGATGATAAACGCGGGTATCCTTGAAGACGACATGGTCGTCGTGCGAAGGCAGCCCACCGCAGAAAACGGCGAGATTGTTGTCGCACTCATAGAAGATGAGGCCACCTGTAAAACGCTCCGGCGCAAAAACGGAGAGGTTTGGCTCGTGCCCGAAAACGACGATTATGAGCCGATTGACGGCTCCGAGGCCACGATACTCGGCAAGGTCACCGCTGTAATAAGGACCTATTAGACTTAAGATACGGGCTGATTTGCCAGATATTTAATATCCGATGCCGCTAGAGATTCGGATGGATTTTGTGCGCTAAACAGCCATGGCAAAGATAGCGCGTAAAGCATATTAGTATTTTGCGAAATTAGGCCTTGCGGGCGGATACCGCCTGGTACTCTGTCTTTTCCGGCAAGGCAAGATTCGGAGGCAATATGTTTTTTAAGGATTTGAAGGATACAATCAACGCGTACAAGGCGCGTGACCCCGCGGCACGTTCAAGCCTTGAGATATTCCTGCTGTACCCCGGCGTAAAGGCGGTTATAAGGCACAGGTTTGCCCATTGGTTTTACCGCCGCAATATAAAGTTTATCGCCCGCTGGATTTCGGAAGGTACAAGGCGCCGCACGGGTATTGAGATACACCCGGGTGCGAAAATAGGAAAGAGGCTTGTCATCGACCACGGCATGGGCATAGTAATAGGCGAAACCGCCGAAATTGGCGACGACGTACTGATTTACCAGGGGGTAACCCTTGGGGGAACGGGAAAGGATAAGGGCAAGCGCCACCCGACCATCGGCAATAATGTGATGCTGGGCGCGGGGGCAAAGGTGCTGGGCCCCTTTAAGGTCGGGGACGGGGCACGCATTGCCGCCAACGCCGTAGTTCTCAAGGAGATTCCGCCCTGCAGTACGGCGGTCGGCGTACCCGCGAGGGTGGTTAGAATCATGGGCGAAAAGGTTGACTATGTATCAGAAGTCGACCAAATCAGCATAACCGACCCCATTACCACGGAGCTTGCCGCTCTCAGGCAGGAGCTTAGTAAGCTCGCCAAAATACTGGAGGCACAAAAAGATGAAGCTATATAACTCTATAACCAGAGAAAAGGAAGATTTTATTCCGCTGGAGCCGGGCAGGGTAAAAATTTACGCCTGCGGCCCTACGGTCTATAACTATATACACGTCGGTAACGCAAGGCCGATAATCGTTTTTGACGTTCTGCGCCGCTACTTTGAATACCGCGGCATGGAAGTGACCTATGTCCAGAATTTCACCGACGTGGACGACAAGATAATCAAGCGGGCGGCGGAGGAGGGACTCTCCTCCGCGGAGCTCGCCGAAAAGTATATAAAGGAGTACTTTACCGATGCCCGCGCGCTTGGGGTTAAGGACGCAACCGTCCATCCCAGGGCGACGGAGAACATAGTGCAGATAATCGAGATGGTAAGCACCCTTATAGAAAAGGGCTTTGCCTATGAAGTCAACGGGGACGTATATTTCCGCACCTCCAAATTTGAAGGCTACGGGCATCTCTCAAATCAGCCCATGGACGAACTTATGGCAGGCGCGAGAATCGACGTGACCGAGGCCAAGGAGTCTCCGATGGACTTTGCGCTCTGGAAGGCTGCAAAGCCCGGCGAGCCCTCCTGGGATTCGCCCTGGGGCAAGGGTAGGCCCGGCTGGCATATAGAGTGTTCCGCCATGTCCGTGCGCTATCTGGGCAAGACAATAGACATCCACTGCGGCGGACAAGACCTCACCTTCCCGCACCATGAAAACGAGATTGCGCAGTCGGAGGCGGCCAACGGTTGCAAGTTTGTCAACTACTGGTTGCATAATGGCTTCATAAGCGTTGACAACCGGAAGATGTCAAAGTCGCTTGGAAACTTCTTCACCGTGCGCGAAGCGGCCGCCGTCTACGGCTATCCGACGATAAGAATGTTCATGCTCATGAGCCATTACAGAAGCCCCTTAAACTATTCGGACGAGGCTCTGATGCACGCAAAATCCGCGCTTGAGCGCCTGAAAACGGCGGCGGACAACCTCAAGTTCCTGTCACAAAACGCCCGGGAGACCGGTTTAAATGACTCGGAGCGCGAAATAATCGAAAAGTTCCCTGTTTACCGCGAGCGCTTTATAGAGGCGATGGACGACGATTTCAATACCGCGGACGCCATTTCCGTCATATTTGAGCTTGTGCGCGAGCTAAACAGCGCAACTTCGGCCGGCATGAACCCCTCCCGGGAGTTCGCGGCGGCTTCGCTCAAGATGCTGACGGAGCTTGTCGACGTTCTCGGCCTGATTTACGGCGAAGAGGAGCATGATAAGCTCGATTCAGAGATTGAGGCGCTGATAGAAGCGAGGCAAAACGCCAGGAAGTCGAAGAACTATGCCGAGGCAGACCGCATACGAGACCAGCTCAAGAGCATGGGAATAATGCTCGAAGACACACCGCAGGGAGTAAAATGGAAGCGGATTTGAGCACTTTACCTTTATTGACAATTAAAGCCGCCGTATAATTTGTGGAAATTATACGGCGGCAATTTTGCAAGTTTGCTTGACATAGATTGCAAATATTGATATTATTTATGTTATAATTTATTCCCGAGGGGGCTAGTGTGATGCTTAGAGTTGATGAGATCTTAAATCTGAGCAGGGAGGAGATGATCTCCTCCTCGAAAAAATTTGTGGCGAGTTTGTGCACGCAGTACAAGAAAAACAACTACATAGATCCCTCTTTCTATCAGAAGCTCGATGTCAAGCGCGGACTGAGGAATCCCGACGGCACCGGTGTTATGGCCGGCGTGACACTTATAGGAGACGTACAAGGTTATATAATCCGTGACGGCGAGAAAGTTCCAAAGGAAGGCGATCTCATATACCGCGGGATAAGCATCAAGGACCTTATAAACGGATTTGTCTCAGAAAACCGCTTTGGATACGAGGAGACGGTATACCTTCTCCTGTTTGGCGAGCTGCCCACAGCCTCCGTACTGGAAGATTTTAAGCAACTGCTCTGCGAGTGGAGCGCTCTGCCGCCGGGCTTTACCGAGGATATGATTATAAAGGCTCCCAGCAATAATGTTATGAACAAGCTGGCAAGGTCGATACTTGCCCTCTATTCATACGACGATGAGCCGGAGCCGACCAATCTGGAGACCGAGCTGTTTCAGGCCTTGCGCATGATTGCGCGCTGTCCGATTATCGTCGCGCACGCCTACGCCGTTAAGCGCCACTATTTTGACAATGAGAGCCTGTATCTGCACAGACCCAGGCAGGATATGAGCATAGCGGAGAACTTCCTCTATTCCATCAGGCGCGACAACCTTTTCACCGAAGACGAGGCTAAGCTTCTGGACCTCTGCCTTGTACTGCACGCCGAGCACGGTGGCGGCAACAACTCCGCCTTTGCCTGCCGTGTGCTCTCGTCAACGGGCACGGATATGTACTCCGCGCTCTCGGCGGCCGTCGGCTCGCTCAAGGGGCCTAAGCACGGCGGCGCCAACCAAAAGGTCAACGACATGATTAGCGACATACAGAGCAACGTAAGTAACTGGAAGGACGAGGGCGAGGTAAAGGATTACCTGGTCAAAATAGTCCGCAGGGAAGCCTACGACAGAGCGGGGCTTATCTACGGTATGGGCCATGCCGTCTACACCCTGTCGGACCCGCGGGCAGTTATTCTCAAGGAGTTTTCGCGCAAGCTCGCGGAGGAAAAGGGAATGGTCGATGAGCTAGACCTTATTGAGACCATAGAAAAGCTCGCTCCCGGCGTACTTATGGAGGAAAAGCGCAGCGATAAGCCCATATGTGCGAACGTGGACCTTTACTCCGGCTTTGTTTACAAGATGCTCGGGATTCCTGAGGAGCTGTTCACACCGCTTTTTGCGATGTCCCGCATGGCGGGATGGTGCGCCCACAGGATAGAGGAGTTCTACAACTCCGAGAACAGGATTATCCGCCCGGCATACAAGACTGTTTCTGAATTAAAGCCGTATGTCCCGCTTAACGACCGCTGACAACAGAAATGACCGCCCCGAAAAAGGGCGGTCATAAATTTATTGGCTATTATTGTGCTCTGATAATATCGGTGCGCCGGCAAGCTTGCCGGCGGCAAAATCATGCCTTGGCTTCGGCTTCAGGCGCCTGGCCGCTGTTTGGCAGCGTTTTGGGGAGCCTTGAGTCGAACATAAACATAACGAGAGACCTTCGCTGCTCGCCGCTTGCGGGGTCTTCAAAGAAATCGTCGTGGAGGAAGAGTTCGCTGTTTTCCTTCCACATTCCGAAGGACTTTTCGTCAATGGCTTTGAGCCAGGCCTTGTAGCATTTCCTCGTTCCGGAGTTTTTCCCCCCGGAGAGGGAATAGGCGTACTGCATCGGGAGATTATCCTCACACACTTTATTGTATCTCAGGGCAAAAAGCGGCTTTGTCTCTTTTAGCTTGTCTACCGCCAGTGCTACAATGCTGTCATAAAGCTCGGCGCTTTTACTGTCGGACATATCGAATTCTGTATACTCGGTGATAACCATAATCCGTACGCCGTGTCCGGGCTCGTCGGTCATATTGTGCTCGTGGACCTTTTTAATCTGCGGCATGGGGAAAAGCTTAAATTGAAGCAGGATAAGATAGGGCTCCAGGGCCTTTATGAAGAAAACTATGCCTATGGAAATGATAATTGTTAGAAGGGTATCGTGAACCAGTAGATATGCCAGCAATATCAGCAAGAGCGCTAAAACAGTGACCACTTGACAACTCTCCCCGTAATTTGATTGAAAATCGCTTTCTAGATTGTACCACAGGGAAAGACAAACTTCAACATCAGCATTTTCGCATCGGGCAAAAGCTCGCACATTTTCGCTCTCGGGACCGACGCTTATTATACAGACAGACAAAACCGCCGCTATGCCGGCGGTTTTAGCCTTACAGTCAGATAAGAGTTTTCTTGAGAAAGTTTACCCATAATTCATAGCAGTAGGGGACAAGATGAATTCCGTCGTAGGAATAGGAGGCGGGCAGGTAGCCGTTCTGGTCGGCGAAGAAGGAGTAGGTGTCCACAAGCACGCAGTTTTGCTCGGCGGCGATTTTTTTCAGCTCGTTGTTGAAAGCGATAATCCTGTCAATGCTGAACGAGCCACCCGAATTGCTCTTTGCCTCCGTTACCGGAAGAATCGTCTGTATATAGATTGTCGCGCCGGGCTGGAGCTTTTTCATATCGAGTATCATTGTAGTATACTCAGCATAGAACTGCGTCGGCTTGTAGCCCAGCTCGTTTACTCCGAGCTCAATCAGAATCTTTTTGTAGCTATTTTTAGAGAGTGCGTCCATGAGCGTAACGTTTTTGCCCTCGTAAGGGAAGCATTCGTAATTTGAAACCTGGAAAACCGATATGCCGTTTTTGTATATATAATCGGGGGTCTCAAGCCCGCTGAAGGACATAAGCCCGCCCACCAGGGAGTTTCCGAAGAAAACGGCGTCCGAGAACCACTCGTCCGTGACCGGTTTCGGGTTGTCCACGGCCTGAGTATCAGACCAGAAATTAGTGGGCAGCCTTGTAGCCGGGTAGATAAGGCGCATGAGCACGGTGGCGCCCTGGGCGCGGGTGAGCGGCTGGTCCCCGTTGAAGTTCTGGTTTTCATCGCCCTGCAGAAGTCCCGAGGCATAGGCTGAACAAACGTATCCCAGATATTTTTCCGGAATCCTGCCATAGTCCATGATATAATTCTCCAATCCCTCGGCAGGGGTGTTTACTATGCCGAAGATGTTTTTTTGAAGGTTATGGAGCACTATGCTCATCTGGTAACGGGTAATCTCGGCGTCGATTTGCTCCAACGGGAACTCGTCCCGCGTAATCATGCCTTTAAAGAGCGCGGCGTAATAGAATTGGGACGCCCAGTGGTCCGCCGGAAAAGAATACTCTTCATCATAGTAAATTTCCCCGTCTATCACCTCGGGAATGTCGCGGGGGTACATGGCGACGGCCACGAGCTTTAGAAACTGGCCTACGGTCAAAGGCGCGTCGGGCTTAAAGGAACCGTCGGGAAAGCCGTCTATAACGCTCAGGTTTGAAAGCGTCATGACAGCGTCGTAATACCAAAAGCCCACGCGGACGTCGGAGTAATTCGCCGCGTACAGGGGCGTTGTTGGTATAAGCATCAGCATTATGATAAGCAGCACCACTGCCGCTTTGGTTCGTCGTTTCATTAGTTGACCTCCAACAAGGGGAGAATTTCCTTTTTGTGCAAGTATACCACTAAGCTAGAAACGGTTCAAGTCAAAAGAGTAAACAATAAAACCGCCAGCAATTCTTATTCTTTTATTTTTATGCTTATGATATAATACCTATTAATAGTTTTGTCAAATTGCATACTCAAGGAGTTTTAAAGAGTTAAGGTTTTTCCCACTCGTTGAGGGGGAAGGGGGAGGAGGGATTTTATGTCCTTTGTGCACCTGCATGTCCACAGCGAATACAGCCTTCTGGACGGAGCCTGCCGTATCGAAGGGCTTATAGAAAAAGCAAAGGAGCTGGGGCAAAGTGCGGTCGCGATAACCGACCACGGCGTGATGTACGGTGTGATTGACTTCTACAAGGCCGCAAAAAAGCGGGGGATAAAGCCGATAATCGGCTGCGAAGTGTACGTGGCGCCGCGCCGAAGGCAGGATATGGAGTATGGAATAGACAGCAACATCTACCACCTTGTCCTGCTGTGCAAGAACGAGACCGGCTACCGCAACCTCTGCTATCTGGTGAGTTCGGCGTTTACCGAGGGCTTTTACATGAAGCCCCGTATTGATATGGAGCTTTTGCGCTCACACTCCGGGGGGCTTGTTGCGCTCTCGGCCTGCCTCGCGGGCGAGATACCGCAGCTCCTTTTGAACGGAAGCTACGAGCAGGCAAAGAGCAAGGCTTTAGAGATGCGCGGAATTTTTGAGGAGGACAGCTTCTACCTTGAGCTGCAGGACCACAAAATTGCCGAGCAGAGGACGGTTAACGAGGGGCTTTTGCGCCTGAGCAAGGAGACGGGCATACCCCTTGTGCTCACAAACGACGTCCATTATCTTACGAAATCCGACGCCTATAACCAGGACGTACTGCTGTGCATACAGACGGGCAAGGCCGTCGATGAAACCGACCGCATGAGGTTTGAGACGGAAGAGTTTTACTTAAAATCCGAAGACGAGATGCGCGCTCTCTTCCCGGACAGCCCCGAGGCCGCCGACAACACCGCGAAAATAGCGGAGATGTGCAATCTCGATTTTGAGTTTAACAAGTACCACCTGCCCAAATTCAAAGTTCCCGACGGGCGCGACGCGTACGAGTACCTGACCGAGCTCTGCCTCAAAGGCTTTAAAAAGCGCTACGGCGAGGGCGTGGAGGATATTAAAAAACAGCTTTTTTATGAGCTTGAAATGATAAACAAGATGGGCTTTACCGACTACTTCCTCATTGTCAGCGATTTTATCGCTTTTGCAAAGGGCAGGGGCATACCCGTCGGTCCCGGCAGGGGCTCCGCCGCGGGCAGCGTCGTGTCCTACTGCCTGGAGATTACGGACGTGGACCCGATTAAGTTTAATCTCTATTTTGAGCGCTTTTTAAATCCCGAGCGAATCAGCATGCCCGACATAGACATAGACTTCTGCATAAACCGGCGCGCTGAGGTCATCGACTACGTCAAGGAAAAGTACGGCGCTGACCACGTCGCGCAGATAATAACCTTCGGCACGATGAAGGCAAAGCAGGCGGTCAGGTCCGTTGCCAAGGCGCTGTCCTTCAGCTTCGCCGAGGAAAACGAGATAGCCAAAATGATTCCCGACGAGCTCGGTATGACACTCGAAAGAGCGGTGAAGCTGCCTCCACTGAAGGAAAAGTATGAGGAGGACGAACGCATAAGGCAGCTTATCGACACCGCCATGGCGCTTGAGAACATGCCCAAGGACACCTCGACTCATGCGGCGGGCGTTGTCATAACAAAAATGCCCGTGCACGAATACGTGCCGCTCGCGCTCTCGAAGAAGGACAACTCCATAGCGACCCAGTACACCATGACGACGCTTGAGGAGCTGGGGCTACTTAAAATGGACTTTCTCGGGCTTCGCAACCTCACGGTCATCGACATGGCGGAGCGCCTAATCAGAAAAACCAAGACCGATTTTTCGGTTAAAAATATACCTTACGACGACGCGAAAGTGTACGAGATGCTCTCGGCGGGCAAGACCTCCGGCGTGTTCCAGATGGAAAGCGCGGGCATAACCTCGGTCTGCATGGGCATAAGGCCCAAAAGCATCGAGGATGTTACGGCTATAATCGCCCTGTACCGTCCCGGCCCGATGGATTCGATACCGAGGTTTATTGAGTCGAAGCACAACCCCGATAAAGTCTTCTACAAGCACCCGATGCTCCGGGACATCCTCGAGGTTACCTACGGCTGCATAGTTTATCAGGAGCAGGTAATCGACATTTTCAGAAAGCTCGCAGGCTTTTCGCTCGGACAGGCAGACATGATACGAAGGGCAATGTCCAAGAAAAAGCACGATGAAATACAGCGCGAGCGTAAGACCTTCATATACGGCGATGAAAGCCGGGGCATCCCCGGCGCCGTCGCAAACGGCGTGCCGGAGAGCGTGGCGGGCAGCATTTACGACGAGATACTGGACTTTGCAAATTATGCCTTCAACAAGGCGCACGCCGTCTCCTACGCCATGATTACTTACCAGACCGCCTACCTGAAGTGCCACTACCCTAAGGAGTATATGGCAGCGCTCCTGAGTTCGGTGCTGGGCGACACGACCAAAATCGCCGAATACACCGCCGAGTGTAAGGAAAATGGCATTAAGCTCCTGCCGCCCGACGTAAACGAATCCGAGGACAATTTCACGGTCAGCGGCGACAACATCAGATACGGCCTTGCCGCGGTTAAAAACATAGGCGTGGGCTTCATTAAAGCTGTCATGGAGGAGCGGGATAGGGGCGGGAGGTTCAAATCCTTTGAAGATTTCTGCGAGCGGATGTACGGCGCAGATATAAACAAGCGCGCCGTCGAGAGCCTTATCAAGGCGGGAGCCTTCGACAGCATGGGCTACAAGCGCAGCCAGCTTCTGCGCCTGTGCTCGCAGGTTATAGACAACATAGCCGACTCAAGGCGCAGGAATGTCGAGGGGCAGCTCGACCTCTTCGGCGGCGGAGAAACGGATACGGCCGTTATAAATGTGGAGATGCCCGACATCCCGGAGTTTTCCTCCTATGAGCTGATGAGCATGGAAAAGGAGGTCACGGGGCTGTACCTCACCGGCCATCCAATGGACGATTACGCTGCCGCGGCGAGGAAAGCGGGGGCCGTTCCCATAGGGCGTATCATAGAGGACTTTGCCAGCGAGGAGGGGAACACGCGCTTTCGCGACGAGCAGGTCGTAACCGTAGCCGGCGTTATCGTCTCCTACAGGACCAAAACCACAAAGAACAACAGCCTTATGGCCTATGTGGGCGTTGAGGACAACACCGCGGCTATGGAGGTTCTCGTTTTTCAGAGGGTGCTTGTGGAGTGCGGCGGCTATATCAAGGTGAATTCGCCGGTTCTCGTTACGGGGCGCATATCGGCGCGGGACGACAAGCCGCCACAGCTGATGTGCGACAACATAAGGCCGTTAGGCGCCTTAAACGGGGATATTGCCACGCCTTCCGAGCCGGAGTCAAAGAAGCTGTATCTCAAACTCCCGGGAGAAAATTCCGAGGAATTTATTAAGACTAAGCGCGTGCTCAATATGTTCGTGGGCAACACCCCGGTCGTGCTCTATTTTGAGGACACGAAAAAGAAAAAGGGCACTGCCTGCGTGCTGCACGAGGCGCTGCTAGAGGAATTGAAAACCATCCTGGGCGAGAAGAACGTGGTGGTAAAATAGGGTTCAGAGGAAGCGCCGGAGAAAATCCTTCCAAAAGGCAACCCGCCTTGGGGGACAAAATGAAATGGGACATCTCGTTGGGTGAG
>DUPK01000032.1 GCA_012838345.1 Clostridiales bacterium
AAAAGCTCCTCCCGCTTATTAATTATCGTTTCTTGGGGATTATTAGTAGCTGCCCGTATTCAAGGTTCGGGCTTTCAAGTGCGTTTGCCTCCGCGATAAGCGCCTGTGTGGAATTGTAGCGTTTAGCCAGCTCCCAGAGATTATCGTTCGGCATGGTCCGTTTCACTGTGACGGAAGGATATGCTGAAAGGTCCTTTTTGTTGTTTTCATCGTAGCTGATGCTGTTGACCATCTCAATGTTCTGAGACTTGTTTGCCGTTACAGTAAAATCGACGTTAAACCTTATATCGACGCCATTTGGCGCGGGGGCAGCATAAATGTCGTTGCAAACAGCGGCGGCGACATATTTTACGTTCTCGCATGGAGCCTCCCAGTTGCTGCTTACCTTCATGCGCTCGGTCTGGGAGAGAAGCCGCCCGTCCTCCGCGATATAGAGCACGGACAAAGTGACGGTCGTCTCAAGCTGACAGCCTTCCCGGGTATCCATGGTGTTTACTCTCCCCGTGAAAGCCCTGATGCCTACGATATTCCTCGGCTGGACTGACGTTTCAATCGTCGTCCTTATCATCTCACGGACAACGGAGGTTTTCTCCACGGCGTCAATCGAGAAGTTTTCCATTTCATGATTGGTCTCAAACACAGTGCTGTAGAGGTCCGATATGTATTCAATGGTGCGCTGCTCCATGACGGTGAACTGTGCCACGGCGTGCAGCTCCATCGTTATCATGGTTCCGCCGTCCCCGTTGTCTACTATATCGAAATATACCGCGGTCGGCATGAATGCGACGTTGAATTCCGGAGACTCGGAGGCCTCAATCTCGGCTATCTGAGAGAATGGAACTGAAAACTCGGCGGAGTATGGACCGTCCCCGCCCTTCGCTGCGTACAGGATATTGACATTGACCGTCCCCTTCATAATTAGCTTGTTTCCGACGGTTTTGGTGTCGTCCGACGTAATCGCAACCTCGGATTTTAGTATCTCATTCACCTGAGGCTTTGAAGAAGGCAAAGTGAAATCGTCGGATACAACAAAGGTCTTTTCACGCACGTCGGAAACGATGTTTACATCCCTTCTCTGCTCCAATACCTCAATGTCGACAGTGCTGTCCTCGGGCGCCGTGCAAAGCTCAGCCTTTGATGGGCTGTAGCCCGATATTTGGGTTAAAACATCGGCACGGACGAGTATCTTCCTCGGGTTTAAGCTTCTGCTGTCTATTGAACAGAGCGACGCATTGGCTACTAGCCTCGTATTTTTATCTATTGCCGGCGATTCGCAGAAAGAGGTAAATGGTATTTTAAGCTCAAGCTTCTTTACCCTCTCCTCTCCTTCGGGCATGTAGAGCACCGTCGTAACTATCGCCCCGCCAATCGTGGCCTTACCGTTTTCAGCCTCTTTGCTGCGCAGCATTACGGTGCCGTCGGTGTCGACGATGCGGAGAATATCGGGCATGGCGTCCGGCACTATCATCTCCATTGTTTCCTCGTGCGTCATGCTCGTATTAAACAGATTTTTATAAAAGTTTATGGGTTTTCTATCGAGCCTAGCCTCCATTTATATCCTCTCCTTGAAGCTTATTGGATTTGTCCCAGTAGAGTATATTGGGGCCGGGCTCAGATTATGTCCTGTTTTTCTTCACTCTGAAAATAAATCGTAAAATCCCCGACATAAAGCGGGGAGGCTTAACAACAACCATCCATTTCATAAAAGCACCTCCATCGTCTTTCACCGCCTGAGCATGCATATACCGATAAGAATAAGTGCCGCGCCGAGGGCAAAGCACCAGAATATCGGCGGCATGATTAAGGCCAATATAATCAAACTGCCCAGCGTCAGAAAGAAGGCGCCGAGCTTCTTATTGTTGCGAAAAAAACACCTTCTCATAAAAAGCCGCCCCTCAAATTTATAAAGTAAGCAGGTAATTAAGCTGTGCCTAAGCCGGCCGGGCTGCCATACCACCGCAAAGCGCTTGATAAACTGCAAAGGAAGGACAAAGCAGGTGGTATGACAGCCCTGAGCGCAGCCGATTAAGCAATAATGCTAAAGGTTCCCTAATTACTATATACGCCGCCGTCGCCCGGTTGGTACATTGTCCGCCCCCGGATAGCTTAATATTTAAATATAAAACAAAAATAATGCGGCTTAAAACCGCATTATTTTTTTATTTCCCATTCTTTAATTTTACTTGCCTGCTCATATAGCCGCATATAGCTCAGATGCCTTGAGGGGTGAATCTCTCCCGCCTCGACCGCAGCCAGCACGGCGCAGCCGCTCTCCTTTAGGTGCCTGCAGTCTCGAAACCTGCATTTTTCTACATGGGGAGCAAATTCCCTGAAGGCATATTGGAGCCTGTCCTTATCAAGAAGGTCCTCCTGTGCGTCAAAGGCCGCAAAGCCCGGCGTGTCTGCCACTATTGCGCCGTTTTTCAGCTTAAAGAGCTCGACATGCCTTGTGGTATGCCGCCCGCGCCCGAGTTTCCGGCTCACCTCGGCGGTGGGTATCTTAAGCCCGGGCTCCAGCGCGTTGAGTATGCTCGATTTCCCGACTCCGGAGTTTCCGGTAAACACGCTCACACCGCCATTAATTTCCTCTACGAGCTTGTCAATGCCCTCGCCTGTTTTGGCGCTTACGTTTATGGCCCTGTAGCCTGCTTTTCTATACATCGGAGTGAGATGCTTTGGCCTTTCAATATCGCATTTATTAACTACAATAAGCGCATCACAGCCGCGAAGCTCGGCTATGGTAAGAAGCCTGTCAATCAGGAAGGAATCTGTAACGGGTATGGCCTCGGAAGCAATTATGACGAGCTGGTCTATATTTGCAACGGCCGGGCGCACAAAGAAATTTCTTCTGGGCAGTATCTCGCCAAGCACTCCACTGCCGTTGTTTATATCGGTCACGAGGACGCGGTCGCCGACAAGCGGAGTGATGCCCTCCAGCCTGAACTTGCCCCGCGCACGACACTCAATGAGCCCTCTTTCCGTTTCAACGTAGTAAAAGCCGCTTAGAGCTTTAAGAATGAGGCCTTCAACTGGCATCCTCTCAGCCTCCGACCTGTGCAGATGCGTTTATCATGTTTGGACCTCCGGATACTCGCAAATCTACGCTTGTGTACTCGGCCACCTCGGTACCCTCCGTTACGCTCTGGTAGAGCACTGTGCCAATCTCCGCCTCACTGGGAACCAGAGATATGTTGCCCGCGGAGAGGTTTTTCTCTTCAAGCGCATCTATCGCGGCATTGAGCATTGAGCCGGTAACCTTAGGCACCGAGACGTAATTAATCTTCGGACCGGCGCTGACCGTTAAATACACCGTGCTGCCGGGAAGCAGCTCCTCGCCAGCTTCGGGTATGGTTTTTATTACAATGCCCATTTCAACCGTTTCCGAGATTACGGTCTCTTTCTCGACGATAAGCTTCAGCTTTTCAAGCTCAATTATCGCCTGGCGGTAGTCCTTTCCGGCCAGGTCGGGCATTATTACATAGTTTGTACCCCTGCTGATGACGAGCTTTACATCTATCTTTTCATCAGACTTAACGACCGTCCTGCCTTCGGCGGGCTCCTGAGAGATGACATAGCCCTCTTCATACTCGTCGCTGACCTCGTATGTGGTACTGAAATTAAACCTTTCGGTATAATGAGGATTAATAAGGATTTCCTCAAGCTTTGTGCCGACAAAGCCTGGCATGGTCATGGTCTCGGGTTTTGAGAATAAATCACTCAACCAGAAGCGCCAAAGAAAGATGAATGTGCCCACAATGAAGGCAAGAACCAGGAAGACACCCAAAGCGACGGATGCCCTTCTCGAATTTTTGCTTTTTTTAATATACTCTTCCTTCACCAGCTCACCTTTTACCCCCGTCGGCCTTGCGGAAGAGGTGTAGCGCTCCCGCACGTTTTTCGGCATATCCCTGTTTTGCTCACCATTGTCGTAGCTTTTCTCTCTCGAAGGGTTGATGTCTCCCACTATTGAGGGTGACATATGGTCTACTTCCTGAGGATTTTTCCGAAATTCCTCAAGGTCGTCCATCATCTCATTTATGGTCTGATACCTCTCCTCCAGGCTTGGATTCATGGCCTTCATGGTAATCTCCTCAAGCCTTTCAGGTATATCCGGGTTTAATTCACCGGGCATAAGAGGAATTGAGCTTATATGCTGTATGGCAACCGACACCGGTGAATCGCCCTCAAAGGGTAGTCTCCCCGTGAGCATCTCGTACATAACGACTCCGAGCGAATAAATGTCCGTTCTGGCGTCCACCGACTCCCCCTTAGCCTGCTCGGGAGAGATATAGTGCACAGAGCCGATGGCATCCTTCGTATACGATATGTCGCTTTGCATTGACTGAAGCCTGGCTATGCCGAAGTCGGCCACCTTTACGCTGCTGTCGCGCAGAATCATTATGTTGTGCGGCTTGATGTCACGGTGAATTATACCGCGGCTGTGGGCGTGACTTAGCGCCTTTGTAATCTGGAGGGAAAAATGCAGGGCCTCTTTCCAGGTAAGAACTCCGCGCTTTTTCATATACTGCTTGAGCGTAATGCCGTCGATAAGCTCCATTACGATATATTCCACATTTTCACTGTTGCTGACGTCGTAAACGGAGACAATATTGGGATGAGAAAGCATGGCTACCGCGTGTGATTCGGTGTGGAAACGACGGCGAAACTCGTCGTTGGAGGCATACTCGTCCTTTAATATCTTTACGGCGACGGGTCTGTTGAGTCTGTGGCATATGGCTTTATAGACGACCGCCATTCCGCCCGTCCCAATTACTTCGAGTATTTCATATCTATTGTCCAGGAGCTTACCCAGGTACCTGTCTTCATTAGCCATTGATAAAATCCCTCCAATTCACGGAGATTATTTTTGCAGCAAAACCGCGGTCACATTGTCCGTTGCACCTGCTTCGATTGCAAGTTCTATGAGCTTCTGGCAGATGGCTTCCACTCCCTCGTTTGAGAGTGCGACGGTTTCCCAAATGAGCTTTTCGTCCAGGCAGTTGGTCAGTCCGTCCGTGCACAGAAGCAGGCTCTCGCCTTTTTTAATGCGGATTTCAAATAAATCGCAAAGCACTCCGGGCTCGACGCCCAGGGCTCTTGTAATCAGATTTCTATCGGGATGGGTCACCGCTTCCTCGCGCTTGATTTCACCGCGGTCAATCATGTCCTGAACCAGGGAGTGGTCCTTGGTAATTCTCCAGATCCCTTCGGCGGTTATATGATAGGCGCGGCTGTCCCCTACGTTAATGATTGAGGCGTACTCGCCCATCACAAGGGCGCCGACAAGGGTCGTGCCCATACCGGCGTATTCAGGCTCGGACCTTGCCACCTCGTAGACCATGCTGTTGGCATAGGACGCAGAGCGCCTGACAAGGCCCGAAAGCTCCTCCATGCCGGCGGCGCTTTTCAGCCCTTGCCTCATATGGTCCATAAAGGCCTCGACGGCGATACTGCTGGCCACGTTGCCGGCATTGGCACCGCCCATCCCGTCACAGACCACACACAGAGCCACGTCCCTGTCCTTAACGAAATCCAGGCCGTAGAAATCCTGATTCTGCGACCTGACAGTTCCTATGTCGGTTATACCCCATCCGTTCATATAATGCCCCTATCTTATCCCGTAACCTTCTTGCGAAGCTGGCCGCAGGCGGCTTCTATATCGCCTCCTAGCCTTCTGCGCACAGTTACATTTGCGCCTTTACCTTCCAATGTCTTAATAAATTGATTGATACGCCGCGAGGGTTTAAGAGGACTGCCTTCCACGTTATTCAGCGGAATAAGGTTAATATGTGCGCTTATTGAGTGCGCAATATCTGCAAGCATTTCGGCCTGCTCATCGCTGTCGTTAACTCTGTCTATCATCGCGTATTCAATGGATATGCGCCTTCCGGTCTTCTCGTAATACCGCCTGCAGGCATCTATTACTTCCCGAATTGGATAGCGCCTGCCGACGGGCATAAGCTCCAAGCGCGTTTTGTCGTCGGGAGCATGCAACGAAAGTGATAAAGTTAATTGTAAATTATAATCAGCAAGTTTGTCAATCTTATCGGGAAGTCCGCAGGTGGACAGCGAAATATGCCGCATACCGATGTTCATGCCGTCCGGGTGGTTTACAAGCTCAAGAAATTTCATTACATTGTCGAAATTGTCCAGAGGCTCCCCAATGCCCATCAAAACTATATTGGATATTTTACTTCCCGAGTCCTTTTCCGAGAAAAGAACCTGGTCGAGTATCTCGGACGCGGTGAGGTTTCTTATTAAGCCCCCGTGCGCCGAAGCGCAGAAGGCGCAGTTCATTCGGCAGCCCACCTGCGATGAGACGCATACCGTATTGCCGTGCTTGTAGCGCATCAGCACGCTCTCAATGGCGCTGCCGTCTCTCAGCTTCCAGAGGTATTTAATCGTTCCGTCTTCCTTTGAGACCTGCTTGCGAAGAATCTCCGGAACCGTGATATAGAAGCGCTCGTCCAGCTTTTGCTGCAGGCTCTTGCCAATATTTGTCATCGAAGCAAAGTCCGGTGCGCCGCGCATCAGCCATGTAAAAATCTGCCCGGCACGGTAGCTCGGCTCCCCCATCTCCGCGAGAGAAGCTTCAAGCTCCGTGGGAAGCATGGATTTTATATCGGACTTGCTCATTTGCGACCTATCCTTTCTCAAGGCAAAAGCGCATGGAAAAAGTTATTTGAAAACTAAACTGTTTAATCCGTTAACCTACAGTCAATTCTTTCTCATTTTGCAGATGAAAAAGCCGTCCGTTCCATGGACATGGGGGTACAGCGTGAGCATGCCGCCCTCCTGTTTCCCGATTGGCTCCGGTAGCTCAAATACTTCGGTCGAAAAGCCGCCTTGTTTTGACAGGAAGGCGGAAACTACACGTTCGTTTTCCTCGGTCATTATGGTGCAGGTAGAGTAGAGTAAAACCCCGCCTTTATTCACATAGTTTGACAGGTTCTCAAGGATTTTAAGCTGAATCGCGGGCAGGGCGCCTATTTCCTCCATGCTTTTATAGCGTATCTCCGGCTTCTTTCTTATTATTCCCAGGCCCGAACAGGGTACATCAGCTATCACAAGGTCAAAGCGACCAATAAAATCTTCATTTCTAGCCGTCGCGTCTATCCGGGCGGTTTTTATAATGTCTATTCCGAGTCTCTTTGCACCCTCTTCAATACGCGCAAGCTTCTTTGCGTTAATGTCGGCGGCCAGAATAGAGCCTTTATTGCGCATAAGCATCGCGGCCATAAAGGACTTGCCGCCGGGCGCGGCGCAGGCGTCAAGGACCATCTGCCCCTCGCGGGGCTCTGCCGCCATAACGGCCAGGCGCGCCGCCAGGTCCTGAATGGTAATAAGACCGCCCTTAAAAACCTCGGAGCTCTCAAGGCTCCCCAAGCCTGATATTTGGACGCAATCGTCAAGCAAAGAGTTCCGTGTAGCACTTACTCCCTCCGCCGAAAGCGCGGCAAGGACCTTTTCGGCGTCGGTCTTTAAGGTGTTTACCTGCGCGGTTACGGGCGGTATCTCGTTGTTTGCGGCCAGTAGCTTTTCAAGGCTCTCGCTGTCCAGAAACTTAGAGAGCCTTTCAACAAGCGCGGGCGGGTGGCTGTATTTGATTGAAAGATACTCGTTTTTTGTCTGCGCCTTAATCTCGGGAAGCGAGCCTTTCGCGGCAGATACTTTCCTCAGAACCGCGTTTACAAAGCCTGCGGCTCTGGGGTTTGCGAATTTTTTCGTGAGCTTCACAGCCTCGTCCACCGCGGCCGAGGCAGGTATCTTGTCCAAAAACAGAAGCTGATAGAGGGACAGCTCAAGTATGTCGAGCACTACCGGCTCTATTTTATTTAACTTGACAGTCGAAAAAACGGAAATGTAATAGTCACAGAGGATTTTGTTCTGCAAAACCCCGTAGCATATCCTCGAGGCAAGCGCCGCGTCGCGCGCGTCCAGGCCCTCTTTTTTTATGATGCTGTCGAGATAGACATCAGACCAGGCCCCGCTTTTGCGGAACGCGCCCAGAGTCCTTAGCGCTGCTTCTCTTGCGGATAGAGCCATTTTTCTCTCCTTACAGCCTGTTTCCGAGCAGATAGTCTGCTGCCTTCATGCGCCTTTTGCCCGGCGCCTGCAGCTCGGTTATCATTATTGTCTTTCCATCGCCGCAGGCGAGCTCGATGCCGTCCTTCCCGCTCGATACTATCTCTCCCGCCGGCTTTTCCGTCTGCCTGCCCGTCTTTATGGCGGCGTAAATCTTAAACTCCTTGCCGCCAAACTCGGCAGTAGCCAAAGGCCAGGGGTTTAAGCCCCTGATTTTATTAATTATCTGCTCAGAACTATGGGTCCAGTCGATGGGCGAGTCTTTCTTGCTTAGCTGCCTGACATAGGTGGCTTCGGACTCATCCTGCTTGGTGCGCGTTGCCGTGCCGTTTTCTATATCGCGCAGCGTTTCCAGTAAGAGCTCTGCGCCGAGCTTCTTTAAGCGCTCGAAAAGCTCTCCTGAGGTCTCATATTCCCCGACGGCGACGGAGCGCTTAGAGATTATGTCGCCCGCGTCCATCCTCTCGCTCAGGAACATTGTCGTGACGCCCGCTTCCCTGTCCCCGTTTAGAATAGTCCACTGTATGGGGGCAGCGCCGCGGTACTTCGGCAGCAGCGAGCCGTGGACGTTTATGCAGCCCTTGGGGGGAATGTCAATAATCTCCTTCGGGATTATTTTCCCGTAGGCCACGACGACTATAACATCCGGGGCAAGCGACCTGATTATTTTCGCCGCCTCCCCGTCGCGCAGCGTCTTCGGCTGGTAAACGGTCGTACCATGAGCGAGGGCAAGCTCCTTTACGGGGCTGAAAGAGAGCTTCATACCCCTGTCTCTGGGTTTATCCGGCTGTGTAAAAACTGCGCAGACCTCATGCCGGCCTTCGCTGTATATACTTCTAAGCGACTCGCGGGCAAAATCGGGGGTGCCCATAAATATAAGCCTCATTCGGGCTTCTCCTCTCCGGCTCCTTCATTGCGCTCCTGCATCAGTTCCTCAATTTCGTCTTCGCTCAGTATCTTGTGGGCCACTTCGGTAAAAAGCTGCCCCTCGAGGTGAGCTAACTCGTGACAGAAGGCGCGGGCGGTAATCCCCTCGCCCTCAATCTCAAAATGCTTTCCATG
This sequence comes from Clostridiales bacterium, assembly GCA_012838345.1. GTDB lineage: Bacteria > Bacillota > Clostridia > Oscillospirales > Oscillospiraceae > DUPK01. The sequence goes on from DUPK01000032.1 coordinate 9,148, forward strand.
CCTGTCCTGAGCGCGCAGCTTCACCCGCATCGGACGCCTGACAAGCCCCCAGACGCCGGGTACGCTCAAACAGCCCTCAATACCGTCCTGTTCGCCCGAGGCCTCAACTATCTCGGGGTTAACAAGCTCTATAAGAGTATCTTCGCCATCCGCTCCGGGCTGCAACACAAGAACCACACGCCTGAGCACCCCCACCTGAGGGGCGGCGAGCCCGAGCCCGTCGGCTTCGTAGAGCGTCTCCGCCATGTCGTCCAAAAGCTCCCACAGCCTTTCGTTAAAGTCGGCGACCGGCCTGCTCCTTTTCTTAAGAGTACTTTCTCCTTCTTTCAAAATGTTTCTGAGTGCCACTTGTTAGCCTCCTATCAGTCAGAGGGGTTTATGTCGGCAAAAATCGACAGGCCCCTGAATCTTTTATCCTTTGAGTATTTTATTATTATATCAGCTATCAGCGCACGCAATTCCTTTGTGTTTTGTGCGCTGACAATAAGCCTGTATCGATAGCGGTTGTTTACTTTCAAAATCCCCGCGGGCGCAGGTCCGAGCACCCTGGTGTTCTCCCTGCCCTTAAGCTTCGAGCTCAGAACACTTCTTATTTCGGTCGAGCAGCGGAGCACCGCGGCCTCGTCAAGGCCCGAAACGGTTATCGCAAAGAGTTCGGAAATCGGCGGCGAGCCCAGCGCCCGCCTCAGCCTTATCTCGCGCTCGTAAAATGCCTCGTAGTCCTGCCGTGCGGCAAGCCTGATCAGCTCATTATTCGGCGTAAAGGTCTGTATGACCGCCCTTCCTGCTTTTCCGCCCCTGCCAGAGCGTCCGATAACCTGCGTAATAAGCGAGAATGTTCTCTCGTCAGCCCGGTAGTCGCCGGCATACAGGCCCTGGTCGGCCGAAATGACGCCGACGAGCGTCACGTTTTCAAAGTTCAGGCCCTTTGTGACCATCTGAGTGCCCACTAGCACCGGTATGCGCTCTTTCTCGAAACGGGAGAGCAGCATATCGTGCGAGGCCGAGGGCGAAACCGTGTCCGTATCCATCCTCAGCACCTCTATGCCGGGGAATAGCTCTTTAATATCCTGCTGAACCTTCTGCGTGCCGGCGCCTATGTATTTGAGTAAGCCCCCACATTCAGGGCATTCCTCGCTGCGGGGCGATGAGTATCCGCAGTAGTGGCACATAAGGCGTTTGTTTGCCGAGTGGTAGGTCAGAGAAACGCTGCAGTTCGGGCAGCCGTAGACGAAGCCGCACTCGGGGCAGGCCATGAGATTGCTGGCTCCACGGCGGTTAATGAACAAAATGGTCTGTTCGCCGTTTTGGAGGTTTTTTTCAATCTCTGCGCAGAGCACGGAGCTGATGGTAGAGCCGTTGCCCTGTCGCAGCTCCTTTTTCATATCGACGATGATAACCTCGGGTAGAGCGCTCTGGTTATAGCGGCTGTCAAGCGTAAACAGGCTGTACTTTCCCGTCTTTGCGCTGTGCATGCTCTCGACAGAAGGTGTCGCGGAGCTCAGGAGCAAAAGCGCGCCGCTTTGCACGCAGCGGTATTTCGCCACATCTCTTGCATGGTACCGCGGGTTGTTTTCCGACTTGTAGGTGTGCTCCTGTTCCTCGTCGATAACAATAAGCCCGAGATTCTCAAGCGGCGCAAAAACCGCCGAGCGCGTCCCTACAACGACGCCGGCCATGCCCGCTTTTATCCGCTTCCACTCGTCGTACCGCTCGCCCATGGAAAGCGAGCTGTGCAGTACGGCGACCCTGTCGCCGAAAAATCCGGTAAATGTGCTCACAAGCTGCGGTGTGAGCGCAATCTCGGGGACAAGCACGAGGGCCGAGCGGCCCGCGGCTAAAACCTCGTCTATGAGCCTGATATAAACCGCGGTTTTGCCGCTGCCCGTAACTCCGTAGAGCAGTGCGGCGGCCGGTGCGCTTTTTAAAAGCTCCTTAAGCCCCTCGAAGGCCGCCTGCTGCTGGTCGGTAAGCTCGCTTATCTCTATCTTTCCCGCCTCGGCAGGCTCCGGGCGGCGGTAAACCTCTCTCCGGTCGATACTGATGAGCCCGGCCTTTTCCATATTTCTTAGAACCTGAGGTGAGGCTCCTGTAAAATAGCTTATTTCCCTCGTAAGCGCGCATCCTATTGAAGCGAGAAGCTCCAGCACTTCCGCCTGCATGGGCGAGCGCTTACGCTTCTGGGCGGCGAGCACAAGAGCTTCCTCGGCGGGTATTAAAAGCTGAGCCTCGCCGACAGTCTTGTCCTTTACTCTCCGGCTCTCTTCTGCGATTTCAATCAGAATACCCGCTTTAATTAGCTTCTTTAAGCTGTCCGTGATCTCGGCTCCGTGGAGCGCGTTTTTTATGTCCTGAAGCCTTGCCTCTCCGCCGAAATCAGAGAGGATGCCGATAATCTCGTTGCCGAATGCCATGCTCCTTGACTTTTCAAGCGCAGCCTCTCGATGCAAGTTATCTTGCAGCCTGTAGCTGTATTCTGTTTTGAACCAGAGCCCTGCCGGGAGCATGGCCCTGAAAGCGTCGTAGACCGTGCAAAAGAAGCGCTCGCGCAGCCAGAGAGCCAGCTTGATCTGAGACTCCGTCAGAATCGGGCTTTCGTCCAAAACCTTATCAATGCTCTTGAGGGGAATATCCCCCTTGCTCTCGGCCAGGGCGAGCACTACGCCCTCCGCCCTACGGTTTCCCCTGGAAAAAGGAACCGTCACGCGCACTCCGGCCTTGACCTTGTCCTTTAATTTTTCAGGTACTTTGTAGTCGTATGGCTTGTCTATGGCGTAATTTGCGGAGGATACCGCTACTTTGGCAACCATTTCAAGGCTCAAGCTCAACACCCCTTAAACCGGCCGAACCGTTAAAAGGGCAGGCGCAGTCCCGCACCCGCCCATTTATAGAAAACTATTTTTTCAATTTGGCAGTATAAGCGCCCGCCGCTATTTCCTCCAAAGCGAGGGTCACCGGCTTTTTGTCAAGGACATCGCCTGTTTCCTCAGCCTTTTCGGCTACCTCCCTTGCGCGGTGTGCAACTACGTTTACCAATAGGTATCTGCTGTCTATTCTCTTTAAAAGGTCTGCCATGGATGGGTATAGCAATGTGGTTACACCTCTCTTAATAAGTGTTCGCGTTGAGAAACCCTGCATTGCTCGGCAGTTACAATGGAGAGTATCTCTCTGCAGGCATCGCCGGGCTTGTCTGTGATGACGATATAGTCATATGACACGGCTTGCTTGTATTCTCTTCTCGCGACTTCGAGCCGCTCTCGTATTTTCTGCTCGGACTCGGTGCTGCGCTTTCTGAGCCTTCGTTCAAGCTCGGAAAATGAGGGGGGAACTGCAAAAATCAAAACTGCTTCGGGTATTTTTTTACGAACCTGAAGTGCCCCGACCACCTCAATATCCAGAAATATGTCCTTTCCCTCTTCAAGTTTTCTCAGTATAGGCTCGGCGGGTGTCCCGTAATAATTACCGGCATACTCGGTATATTCAAGGAACTCGCCGTTTGTTATCATTCCTTCGAATTCCTCACGGGTTTTAAACAGGTAATTTACTCCGTCTATCTCTCCCGGCCTCGGAGCTCTTGTAGTCACCGAAACCGAAAAGTATTCGTTGTCAAGCTTTTCCAGGACTTCAGCAAGGAGGGTACTCTTACCTGAGCCCGAGGGTCCGGAAATAATAAAAAGCTTGCCTTTACCCTTCATTATCTTCCTCCTCAGCATCCGGAGCGTCTTCCTTGCCTCCCAAGCGGCTGGCAACCGTCTCCGGCTGTATTGCAGAAAGTATAACATGTCCGCTGTCGGCAATCAAGACCGCCCTGGTGCGACGCCCGTAGGTCGCGTCGATAAGCGTGCCTCTGTCCCTTGCATCCTGTATTATTCTTTTAATCGGCGCCGAATCCGGCCCTATCACAGCCACAAGCCTGTCCGCCAGAACAAGATTCCCATAGCCGATGTTGACAAGCTTCACAGCCGATACCTCCTATTCTATGTTCTGAGCCTGCTCCCTTATCTTCTCTATCTCAGCCTTTAAGTTGATAACCATGTGCGACAGTTCCGTATCGTTACATTTGGAGCCTATGGTGTTCGCCTCGCGGTTGAGTTCCTGAACGAGAAAATCAAGCTTTCTGCCCATCGGTTGGTCGGATTCGAGCAAGTCCTTAAGTTGCTCTATATGGCTGCGCAGGCGTACAGTCTCCTCGTCGATTGCAACCTTGTCGGCAAATATCGCAACCTCTGTGATGAGCCTGGCTTCGTCTATGCCCCGGTCGGCCAGAATCTCAGCCATCCTCTGCTCAAGCCGCGCCCTGTATTCAGCCACCGTCTTCGGCGAGCGCTCTTCAACGGCGGCGAGTATCCGCTCAATTTCTGCTAGATGGTTGAGAATGTCCGCTTTGAGCTTTTCTCCTTCCCTTACGCGCATCTCGTCAAATCCCTTGAGCGCTTCCCTGAGAATCGCGCAAATCCCCTCGCTAAAGGCTTCAAGGTCGGTCTCGGTCTTTTCTACCAGCAGTATATCCGGAAATTGGCTCAGCGAAACGACGCTGATGTCATTTTTTAGCCCGTATTTCTCGCTCATCGTATTGAAGGCGTTAAGATAGGCATCCAAAAGCGGCTCATTGAGGGTTATCTTCACATCATCGGCTTTCGAGCTGTCGATTGTCACATAGACATCGACCTTGCCCCTGGTCACCACCTTTTGCACCTGCGCCTTCATGGCGTCTTCGACAAAGGTGTAGACCCTCGGAATTCGCACGTTGCAGTCAAGAAACCGGTTGTTCACGCTGCGAAGCTCGATGGTTATGCCAAGTTTCTCGACCACGCCCTCTGCGCTTCCGTAACCTGTCATGCTTTTTACCATTGAAACCCTTCTCTCATCGCTTTTTATAGAAGCGCGAAATATACTGTCCCGCGAGCACAGAAAAAGCAAAATCGTATAGGACAAAGCAAATATTGCCTGCAACGTAAAGTAGTATAAGCGTCAAGGTCCCGAAATCCACATCGGGCATGAAGCTCAATATCCACAGAAAATAAATCGCCGTAAGCGCCGCGTTGAAAACCACTATCTTTACGGCCCACTCCACTGGCCTTTTTTTAGTCCTCTCGGCAAGGCTTTTGACTACGGGATAGTAGCCGAAAAACAGGATGTACAAAAGCCCAACCGTTTTAACGGGCATAAGCACCGCGGCCAGTATGGACGTGCAGGCAAAGCAGGCGATGCCGCTTGTAATTCCGCATTCTATTACGGCAACCGCAGTCAAAAGCCCGGCAATCGCGGCCGAAGCTATCCGGGCAGTCGGAAAAAGCGAGGCCAAATACAGAATAACCACCGAGAGCGCGATAAGCAGTGCCGTTACGGAAACATACCTTGCCCTTTGCTTCATACCTACACCCTTAGCAACACGGTATCAGGTCGCCGCCCATACATTCGCAGCAGCAGTCTGCGCAAATAAGCGAGGAGCAGACGTCACAGCCGGATAAGCCCCCATGCGTGCCATAGCCTGTCGGCCTGTACGCGGTGTAGCCGCCCATGTTCATAAAGTTGAGCGCCTGGCGATACTCGAGGTTGTTCGGATCCATGCTCGCCGCCGTCTGATAGTACCTTCGCGCCTCGTCAAGCCAACCTTTGCGGTAGCAAACACTGCCCATGAGAAAATGCCACTCGGCGTTTCTGCTTGTGATTGAGTTCAAAATGGCTTCGGCCCTATTAAGATCACCCATGCTAATCGCCGCGCGGACCTCGGTAAAGGAACCGGTCCCGCCCCCGCCGGCACCCGGACCGTATGCGCCGCCGGAGGACCTGGCGCCGCCCGAACCGCCTGAGCGCATTTTCATAATAAGATTATACGCTTCGTTAATCTCCTTCATCTTCTCCTGCGCAAGGTCGGCCAGGGGGTTGTCGTGGTAGTTGTCGGGGTGATATTTTCTGGCAAGCTCTCTGTATGCTTTTTTAATATCTTCATCGCTTGCGCTGGGTGTCACGCCCAGAACGCTGTAAGGATCGTTCATTTGTTAACTCCGTTCATATAGTATTATGTTTTCTTTTTATTCCAGGTTCCCGCAAGAACTTCAGCGCTTATACGGGGTATGCCGAGATAAATAATGTTAGCCAGTATTGAAGTCCACATCCCCCGCCCAAGCAGCTCAAAGGCGGAGGCTGCCATATTCGCAGAGTGCGACAGGGTCGTTTGAAGTTCCTTTTTGATTTCTTCGCTCAGTTTACCGTCCTTTATGCTAAAACGCATTGCCACCGCGTTATAATTCCCCTTTTTGGCATCACGCTCAAGGTCGTCAACCGCATCAAGTATGTAAACTTGACGGCCGATGTGGTAGAGAATCTGATAAAGCACCCGCTTATTAACTTCGCTCTCAGCTTTTTCCGAGACGGCGGCAAGAATCAGGGCAAACTTGTCCGAGGTTTCGTCGATAGAGAGGCTATCGTTTTCCTCGAGAGTTTGGAGCTCGGCGAGGTTCCGGCTCACCCTCTCGTCAAAATCCGGCGCGTTTCGCCTTGCCTTCCTGAACGCAGGAGCGAGTAGCAGCAGGATAGCATGGGCTTTCAGCCTTTCCCATAGCCCCTCGTCCTTCAGATTATCCCTCAGCTTCCAGTAAAACAGAATCAGGCTCAAATCGGCGCAGAGCTCAAACGAGGGGGTAGGTTTGCACAGGCATTTTTTCTTAAATGGGGAAACTATGCAGCGCCTGTGCGCAAATTCGCAGGAGGCTTCGCCCGAGGACAGGAGCATTGCAAGGAAGGTAAAATCGTAATTGAGCAGGAAGCGTGAAAGGAAGCCGTAGCGCTTTTTCAGCGTATTGCACAGCCCGCAGTAGGCCGTCTTAAACTGCTCGTATTCTCTGACCTTCAGCTCGCATTTCAGGGGGCGTACATAACCAAACATCTAGAGTCTCCTACTTGTTGATTGCGATAATCTCAAATTCTATGCCGCGTACTGTTCTGACATGGCTGTTATAAACCCGGGCTATCACAAAGCCTATAATAAGCGCGGCGGCGCTTATCAATATTGAAGCTTTCTCTGAAAGCCCCGCAGAGGAGGTCGCGGTATATGCAGCAAAAAGCAGGATGAAGGGTACAATGTAGACCACAAAGGCCGCAAGTATAATTTTCGACGACCTGGTGCTTATTATAACGCTGTCCCCGACCCCGGCGGAAATCCTGTTCCTTGCTTTAATCACAAGCGAACGTCTGAAGGCGCAGGCCGCCCCGCAGGATGCGCAATTTCCACAGGCTGAGGTACGCTCGACCGTGACCTCTGCAATATCCTTATCAAGTATCTTAACAACTCTGGCGTTCTGAGTCAATAATACAAGTCTCCCTCCCGGTTTGCGGCTTAAGTTCCCAGGGTCACGACAACATTATAGGTGCCGACAGCCCCCACTCTGTCGTTTCCGGCAATCGTAATGTCAGCCTCCACGGAATAGCGCCCCGTCGTCTGCCCGAGGTCGCTCAAATCCGCGGTGACGGTTATGTCGGAAGCCTTTACCGCTTCGACCGCCTCCCAGGGGCCGCGGATTGTCACCTCAATAAACTGAGTGACCGGCGTCGCCTTATAGCCCTCGGAGACATTTGCAAGCTTAATGTTTGAAACTACGAGCTTTTTCGTGTACAAACCGGTAATCGATGCGGTGACGGTGGCCTCGGTCTCGCCGGAGAGATTGGTCAGTCCGTGGGGTATGGGTATATTATACTTTTTGGTTGCCCGCCCCGTCAGAAGCGAAAGGTCATATACGTCAAGGACAATCTCGTTTAGTCCCTCGAGAATTTCGTCCTCTCCCGAGAGCGTGATTACCTCGGGGCTGATGCTCAGTTCGACATCGTTTTCCGTAGCTCCCCCGCCCGGAACCAAGCTCACTGTCAGCTTGACGTCCTTAACCCTCACAACGGGCAGCGTCACCATAACGCTTGGGGTGTCCACATCTAGCCCTTTGAGCGGCACTTCGTTGCCGTTTTCATCGACAAAAACATAGCCGAGGTTTTGAGTAATCGTTTCGGAAAGGTCGTCGTGCTCAAGTATGACCCAGGCGTGGTCTATTCGCGAAACTACATCCTCAGGCCCTCCGACCGTTATGGTCGCAGGCTCGAAAATCAGCGGCTCGGCCATATAGCCGTCCCTGACGCTTCCGTCAAAGAGGCCCTCTATACTTATGGACCTTGTTATATATTTGTTGATTTCCACCGTAATATATTCGGGCGTCCTGCTGAGTATATACACGTCGCTTGTATTTATATTCGAAGGGAGAACCACGGAAAAGAGTCTTGTATAGGTGCCCGCGGATTTTATGTCCGAAATATCAACATTTATCGCGATATTTGACTTGCTGAGCTTTGAAACCGTGTTCCTTTTGCCCATTATCCTGAGCGTCACCGTGTATTCGCGGTTGTCGCTTACGATAAGGCTGCGCGTTGCAAACAGGTCCTCCTGCCCGATAAAGGTCACGGGGATGTTCGCAATCGTAACATCCTCGTCCTTGTTCTCGACACTTGAAACGTAAAACCACAAAAGCACTGCCGCAATGATGGAAAACGCCACGAAGAAGGTCTTGCTGGTCAATATTCTATTTATTCTTTCCCGCAGCATTTCGTTTCACCTTCAATGTATTCTTAAACCTGTCAACGGTCTTTACCTTCGGCTCCTCATCGGGCATCAGCTCGTTTCGCAGGAGTCTTTCGAATGTGTCGAGAGCCAGATGTCGCTTCAGCATTCCGTCCACGGCGACGGCTATAGAGCCTGTCTCCTCAGAAACTATGACAACGACGGCATCAGATACCTCGCTCATGCCTATCCCCGCTCTGTGCCTCATCCCGAGATCCCGGCTTAAGTTGGGGTTGGTTGAGAGCGGAAGCATACAGCCGGCCGCCGCAATCTGGTCGTTTCTTATGATAACAGCCCCGTCATGCAAAGGTGCTTTGGGATAAAATATATTTTTCAGAAGCTCCGCAGTCGTGTCCGCATTTATTATCGTTCCGGTTTTGATCGGGTCGTCTACCTTGATTTCACGCTCAAACACAATCAGGGCGCCTATTCTGGATTTTGACATGTCGGCGCAGGCGAGAACGGTCTGCTCTATGGCCGTCTCAAGCCTGGATTCCTTGAGCTGGCGCCCGAAAACATTGAGCATCTTTCCGCTTCCTACCCGCTCCAGAATGCGCCGCAGCTCGGGCTGGAAAAGAATGATTATCGCGAGAATTCCAAGCTCCATCGTCTTGCCGAGCAGGAAATTAATAACGTTGAGATTGAGGAGGCTTGACATCCACATGACAACGATAATCAACAGTATGCCCTTGATTATGCTGCGCGCCGAGTTCGTCCTAACGGTGAAGATGATGACCTTATAAATGAGAAAGGCGATTAGGGCAATATCAAGAATATCAGTAATTTTTATCATCTGTATGTAGTTCCAGGCAACCTCAAATATTCCCTCAAGCATTTCATCGCCCTCCTTTCTCTTTAGTGGTCATCTTCAATCTGGCACACTTTTGAGGGCGTGCAGATTGTAGAATAAAATGCCCGGGTTCTCAGCCGCCGCGACTGATTTTTTACCGGTGAAATGTGTATTGACTAGGGTTTATTAACACAGATTTTTCTCAGGTGTAATATTTGATAGCGCGCCCTCCGGAGAGGGCGCATGAACAAGATATAGTAATCCCTTGGGATATTATATCTTATAAACAACTTTATGACAATAAATATACATTTAAATTTTTTATTAAAATTGTTAATAAATTATTTTTTTCGATATATTCTCTATATGATTAAGCATCCTGTGTATCTCGGATTTGGTGTTGAACACCGACACGCTTATGCGCACCGTGCCCTGCGAGAGGGTTCCGGCGGTGCGGTGGGCAAGCGGCGCGCAGTGCAGCCCCGCTCTAACCGCTATCTTTCTCTCCGAAAGCTCTCCCGCCACCTGTTCGCTGTGCAGGTCGCGGAGGTTGAACGAGAGCACACCCGTTTGGTCCTCTTCGTACAGCGCTTTGTAAAGCCTGATACCGGGGATTTCCGATAGACCTTTCGCCGCCTCTCTTATGAGTTCTCTCTCATGCCTCAGTATTTTCTTTGTGCCCAGCTTCTCGACAAACTTCATCCCTTCGTCGAGTCCCGCGATTCCGGGCATGTTATGCGTGCCGGCCTCCAGCCTGTCGGGGAGAAAGTCCGGCATTTCGGGAAGCTGCGAGTTGCCCCCGGTTCCGCCCTCAATCAAAGTTTTTCCGTCTCTTGCGATAAGTATACCGGTGCCCTGCGGGCCGTAGAGCCCTTTATGTCCAGGCATTGCTATGAAATCGGCACCAAGCTCCTCGAAATCTATGTCAAGCACGCCGGCAGACTGTGAGGCGTCGATTATAAACGGCACCCGCGCCACCCTGCACATTTCCGCAATCCTTTCGATGGGCAGAACGAAACCGAACACGTTCGATACGTGGTTTACTACTACAAGCTCGGCGCTGCCCAGTCTCCTTTCAAAGGCGCGCAGCGTATCGTCCGGGTCGAAGAGCGCAGACGCCGCGACTAAAACACGTGCACCGATTGCATTGAGCGGCCGCAATACTGAGTTGTGCTCGTACCCGCTTATAAGCACCCTGGTATCTTCACGGGCCAAGCTCTTGATTGCTATGTTCAAAGCGTGCGTGGCGTTGAACGTGAATACTATGTTCTCGGGGCTGCTTACCCCAAAGAGCCTCGCTGCCCGTTCACGGCAGGCAAAGGCAGTGTCGGCGGCAAGCATAGAGGCGCTGTGCCCGCCCCTTCCGGGAGTGGTCATGCGGCGTATCGCCTTTTGCGCGGCTTCGGAGACCGAGTACGGTTTGTGTAAGGTGGTCGCGGCATTGTCAAGATATATCATGGCTTGACCTCCGCCCCCGTTCCATCGGCGTAGAGAATGTATATCTTCCCATGGCTCATGCCGGCGTTGTTCAAAGCGATAAGCGCTTCACGCAGTCTTTTTTCCGATATTTTAACACAATATACGCAGCCCTTTTCCGGGATGCTGACTGGAGGTCTCATAACAATGGCGCTTATTCCCGCGCGCTCCAAGACCCTCGCTGTCCTCTGTGCATGGGTTAACGAGCGGCATATAATCAAATAGGAAACCAAAATGATCTTCCCCTTCCGGTCCGTCTTATAAGAAACAGAAGGCAGCCGTGGAGACCGCCTTCTGCCGTCTGTTATATTTTATGCCGCTTTAGTCCAGGGTGAAACCGTATCACTGCGAGGAAACACAGCCGGTTTCCGAAACTTTGCTTTGGTTCAGAGGCAGAGTGAGAGATTGTTTGCTCTCTCTGCCGCTTTTTGCTTTGCTTTCGGGCACAAGTACTATATCGAGGATATTATCTATATGGTCCGCCGCCACAAAGTTCAGGGCGTTTTTAACCGTCGGGTCAATCTCCTCCAAATCGGGCTCGTTTTCAAGCGGTATGATAACCGTCTTAATCCCGTGCCTGAAAGCAGCCATTGTCTTCTCTTTAAGGCCGCCTATGGGAAGAATCCGGCCCCGGAGCGTAATCTCACCCGTCATCGCCACGTCCCGCCGCACGGGTCTGCCCGTGAGCGCCGAAATAAGGGCAATCGCAATCGTAATTCCGGCGGAGGGGCCGTCCTTGGGTATGGCTCCTTCCGGGAAATGGATGTGGATGTCCCGATTCTTATAGAAATCAGGGTCGATATTAAGCTCCTTCGTGCGGCTTCTAATATAGCTGACCGCCGCTTTCGCAGACTCCTTCATGACCTCGCCGAGGTTGCCGGTTAGCTCAAGCTTTCCGCTGCCGTCGAGCACCGACGCCTCGACGTTCATAATAACTCCGCCCACGCCGGTCCATGCAAGTCCGCAAACAAGCCCGACCTCGTCCTTTTGAGATGTGAGTTCAGGTTTGTACTTGGGCACGCCGAGGTACTGCTCGAGGTCGCCCGAGGCAATTCTTACGCTCTTAACCTCTCCGTCGACGAGCTTTACGGCCGACTTCCTGCAAATCTCGGCAATTTCTCTTTCCAAAACACGGACTCCCGACTCGCGGGTGTAGCGCGCGATTATCTCGCGTATCGCGTCATCCGTTATTCTGAGCTGCGCCGCGGTTATTCCGTGCTTTTTCCGCTGCTTGGGCAGAAGGTGACGCTTTGCGATTTGGAGCTTCTCCTCGTCGGTGTAGCTTGTGAGTTCTATTACCTCCATTCTGTCCAGAAGCGGTCGCGAAATCGTCTCCGTGGTGTTGGCGGTGGTGATGAACAAAACCTCGGAAAGGTCGAAGGGGACCTCAAGGTAGTGGTCTCTGAATTTCGAATTCTGCTCCGAATCGAGGGCCTCAAGCAGGGCGGCGGAGGGGTCACCCCTGTGGTCGCGGCCAACCTTATCTATTTCATCGAACAGTATGACGGGGTTTTTTGTACCCGCCTGAAGGATACCCGCAATTATGCGCCCGGGCATGGCACCGACATATGTTTTTCTGTGTCCCCTTATATCGGCCTCGTCATGAACTCCGCCCAGCGAAATCCTCGCCATTTTTCTGTTCATGGCCTTTGCAATACTTGCCGCAATCGAGGTCTTTCCCGTGCCGGGGGGCCCGACAAGGCAGAGTATGGTGCCCTTTACGTCCGGCGCGAGCTGCTTTACGGCTATAAACTCAATAATTCGCTCCTTTACCTTCTCAAGCCCGTAATGGTCGTTGTCAAGAATTTTTCTTGCAATCTTAACATCCGCGCGCTCCTTTGTTGTCTTGGACCAGGGCAGCTCAAGGCAGGTGTCGAGATAAGTGCGTATAACCGCGGCTTCCGCGGAGCCGTAGGACTGCTTTGCAAGGCGCCCGAGCTCCTTTAAAAGCTTCTGTATCACCTCTTCCGGAGCCGCCAGCCTCTCTATTCTCTCTCTGTATTCGTCGAGCTCGGCCATCTCGTCCGAGCCTTCGCCGAGCTCGGACTTTATTGTCTTCAGCTGCTCGCGCAGAATGTTTTCTCTGTGCGTCTGCATCATGCGCTCCTGAGTCTTCTGCCTGAGCTGCTGCTCAATTTCAAGCACCTCAAGCTCGCGCTGAAGTATCTTGTTGATTTTCTCAAGCCTTTTGGACGGATACAGCTCCTCCAATAGCTGTTGCTTCTCGGGATGGCGCAGGTGTATATTCTGCGCTATGAAGTCGGCCACATATCCAGGGTCGTTGCTCAGAGCGAGCGCGGCGATGGCCTCGGGCGAGGGATTTGAGGTGAGCTCAAGGTACCGGCTGTACAGCCCATAACACTGGCGCAGCATCGCTTCGGTCTTTCCCGAAATTCTCGTCGGCCTGCTCTCGGAAAGCCTCTCCAGCTTGACCGTGAAGTGGGGCTTTTCCGATACCATCTCCAGGAGCCTTGCGCGGTTTAACCCCTCAACCATAACCCTGATGCCGTCGTTGGGTATGCGCAATATCTGCTTTATCACGCAGATTGTTCCGATTGTGTAGAGGTCCTGCTGCTTCGGCAGCTCCACGCGCGGGCTCCTCTGGGCAAGAAGGAATATTTTCCTGTCTCCGCTCATCGCCTTGTCGAGTGCGGAAATGGAAATAGGCCTTTCGACATCTATATTAAGTATCATATTCGGAAACGCCGACACTCCCCTGAGGGCAAGCATTGGCATTGTCTCAATGGTAAGGTTTTTTTCGTTCATCTTTGCTCTCCATACATAATGGTTACGTATCTTTAACTATGGCTAAAAAGGCTGCCCCGAGGTATCAGGACAGCCTAATTCCGGACTTAGGATGCGCTCTCAGATGGTATTGCTCCGTCTCCCGTGTCCTTTGGCAGTACCGATTTTCTGAGTATCTGCGGTTTTTCTCCCTTAGTCACACAATCCTTCGTAACAATTACTTTTCTTATCGTGGGGTCGGAGGGAACTTCGTACATAATGTCCCTCATTATACTCTCCATTATACCTCGGAGCGCCCGGGCGCCGATTTTCAGCTCTATCGCCTTGTCGACTATCGCGCTCAGAGCCTCATCCTCGAAGACAAGGTCCACCTTGTCATACTTCATTATCGTCTTATACTGCTTGGTAAGCGCGTTTTTGGGTTCGGTGAGTATCTTCAGGAGCTCCTCCTTGCCAAGAGAGCGCAGAGGCACGATTACCGGCAGGCGTCCGATGAGCTCCGGGATGATTCCGAACTTCAACAGGTCGTGAGACTGAACGTGCTTGAGTATCTCACCTATGTCCTTTTCCGATTTGCTCTTTATCTCGGCGCCGAAACCGATGGTCTTTTTGTCCAAACGGTTCTCGATTATCTTTTCAATGCCGTCGAATGCGCCACCGCATATAAACAGGATATTGGTCGTGTCGACGTGGATAAACTCCTGATGCGGGTGCTTCCTCCCGCCCTGCGGCGGTACGTTGGCGATTGTCCCCTCAAGTATCTTCAATAATGCCTGCTGCACGCCCTCGCCCGATACGTCGCGGGTGATAGAGGCGTTTTCGCTCTTTCTGGCTATCTTGTCAATTTCGTCGATGTAGATAATTCCCTTCTCAGCGAGCTCGACGTCGTAGTCCGCCGCCTGAAGTAGCCTTAAAAGAATATTCTCAACGTCGTCGCCAACGTAGCCCGCTTCAGTAAGCGTGGTTGCGTCGGCTATAGCAAAGGGCACCTCGAGAATCTTTGCAAGCGTCTGGGCAAATAGCGTCTTGCCCGAACCGGTGGGACCGAGCAGTAGGATGTTGCTCTTTTGCAGCTCGACGTCCGAGCTGTCGCCGAAGTATATTCTCTTGTAGTGGTTATACACCGCCACCGAGAGGGCAATCTTTGCTTCCTCCTGGCCAACGATGTATAGGTCCAGAAACGACTTAATATCCGCCGGCTTGGGCAGGGTGGGGCGGGCAGGCAGTTCGCCCTTACTGCTCTCGGGAATATAGGTGTCGTCTATCATCGTCATGCATAGTTTTATGCATTCGTCGCAGATATACGAGCTCTTGCCTGCAATTAGGCGCTGCACCTCGTCGTGGTGCTTTCCGCAGAAAGAACAGCGAATAGCCTTTCTGTCGTCAGTACCAGCCATAATAACTAACTATCCTTTACCTTATATTTTCTTTTTTAGCGGGCCGAGATGATCTTGTCAATCACTCCGTATTCCAGCGACTCCTCGGCGGTCATGAAGTAATCTCTTTCACAATCCCTCTCTATAACATCGATGGGCTTACCCGTGTTCTCAGCCAGAATCTGATTGAGCTTTTTCTTAAGTCTCGCGATACGGGCGGCCTGTATCTGTATGTCCGTAGCCTGACCCCTCGCACCGCCTGACGGCTGATGAATCATTATCTCCGCGTTCGGCAGGGCTATTCTCTTGCCCTTGGTGCCCGAAGAGAGCAGAAATGCGCCCATGCTTGCGGCCATGCCCACGCAGATCGTGGATACGTCACACTTGATATACTTCATCGTATCGTAGATTGCCATGCCTGCGGTAACGGAGCCGCCGGGGCTGTTAATATAGAAATGAATGTCCTTATCCGGATCCTGAGCCTCAAGATACAGAAGCTGAGCTATTATAACACTCGCAGTGGAGTCGTTCACTTCCTCGGACAGAATAATTATCCTGTCGTTGAGCAGTCTTGAAAAAATGTCGTAAGAGCGCTCTCCTCTTGCGGTTTGCTCTATTACATATGGAATTAAGCTCACAATATCTCCTCCTTTTCGTCAGTTAAATTGCCAACTAAGAAATCCTAACCAGAGGACAATGGAAATATACAAATTTCCCCAGCCAATTATTCCTCGGTTGCCTTTTCGGCCTTCTTCTCAGTTGACTTCTTGGTGGTTCTCTTAGCCGTGGTTTTTTTGGCCTTGGGAGCCTCCGCTTTTTTCTCGGCCTTTTCCGTGGCCTTTTCTTCTTCAGCGGTTTCCTCTTCTTTTTTGGCTTCCTTTAGTTTCACTCCGTTTTCGCAGACGAAATCCTCCGCCTTTATCATGACAAGGTCCGTCTTCATCTGCTCGGGAGGAATAACAGCCTTAACCCTTTCGATGTCTAACTTATACTCTTCGGCAAGTCTCTTGTACTCCGCCTCAATATCCTCTTCGGTAACCTCGATGTTCTCAAGTTCGGCAACCTTTTTGAGCGCAACGGAGACCCTGACCTGGTTTTCGGCGTTTATCATGCCGCTTTTCAGGAAGTCTTCCATGCCCACGCCGACCATTCTGAGGTAGTCCTCAAGCATAATGCCCTGCGAGCGCAGCCTTGCCTCATACTCCTCGACCATCTTTTCCAGCCGCTCCTCAACCATCTCGTCGGGTATCTCGGCCTCGAGGTTTTCAATGAGCTTCTGCAAAATTGCCTGCTTGTAAGCCGCGCTTGCGGCCTCTTCCTTTTCCTTTTTAAGCTTATCGGCGACGCTCTTCTTATATTCTTCAAAAGTATCGAATTCGGAAACGTCCTTTGCAAACTCGTCGTCAAGCTCGGGATATACCGTCTCCTTAACCTCGTGGAGCTTGACCTTGAATACGGCGTCCTTGCCGGCAAATGATGGGTCGTATTCTGTCGGGAAGGTGATGTTTACATCCTTTTCTTCTCCGACCTTCATGCCGGCTATCTGCTCTTCAAAGCCGGGCACGAAGCTCTCGGAGCCGAGCTTGAGGTTGAACTTCTCGGCTTTTCCGCCCTCAAAGGCTTTGCCGTCAATGAAGCCCTCAAAGTCGATGGTGACGGTGTCACCCATTTTGGCCTCGCGTTCCACCGACACAAGCCTTGAGTTTCTGCTGCGGACGCGGTTAATCTCCTCGTCCACGTCCTCGCCGGTGACATGGACCTCGGCCTTTACGGCCTCAAGACCCTTGTACTGCTTGAGATTTGCCTCGGGGTAGAGCGAGGTTTTAAAGGTTAAAGTCAGCACCCTGTCTTCAGTGACGTCCATATTTGCAATCGACGGACGTCCGACCGTGTCCAGCTTTTCCTGCTCAACTGCGAAAACATAGGCCTCAGGGGCAATTTCATCAACGGCGTCTTCATAGAATATCGACTTGCCGTACATGCTCTCTATTATTTTAAGAGGGGCTTTGCCCTTTCTGAATCCGGGTACGTTTATTTTGCTCTTGTTTTTCTTGTACGCGGCGTATATTGCCTCCTCAAACTTCTCTCTATCAATCTCAACGGTTAAAAGCGCGGTGCTTTTCTCTTTTCTCTCTACACTTTTGACTATCATTAAAAAAGCCCTCCATCGTAATTGCCCCGGCCAAACGCCTCCAGGCATTTCATTTGAATTTTCTTATTTCGCATAACGGATATTTATTGTAACAGATATTCTATAATAATAGCAACATTTTTTACATTTTTCAATCCAAAACTTTGAAAGGCGTAAAATTTAGGTGGTCGGCGGATACCATATAATACTCCACGCCCTTGTAGCTGCCCTCCAGGGCGTACTTTCTGCCGGAACCGTGGATGTGCCCATAGCAGCAAATTTTGACGCCGTAATGTGAAAGCAAGTCCAGAATCTCATCGCAGCGGTAGTCCTTGTAGACCGGCGGATAATGGAAAAAGCAGATTTTCTCGGCGCTTCCCGCCGCCTTCAGCGAGGTTTCAAGGCGGATAACCTCGCGGCTTAATATCTTTTTGTCGTGCGGGCCGTGGGTTTCCTCCTCGTAAAACCAGCCCCTCGTCCCGCAGATTGCCACTCCTCCGTAGAAATAGCAGTTATTGTGAAGAATGTCAATCTTGTCAATTCCGTTTGTCCTGAAAATTCTGTAGGCCTTCGTCGCCGTTGTCCACCAGTAGTCATGATTCCCCTTTAAGACAATCTTTCTACCGGGCAGGTTGTTGATAAAGCGGAAATCCGGCAGGGCTTCTTCAATCGTCATTCCCCATGTCAGGTCGCCGCAAAGCACGCATATATCCTCGGGTTTAAGATTTGCAAAGCCCGATTCAATCTTTTCGATATAATTTTCCCAGCTTCCCCCGAACACGTCCATTGGCTTGTCGGTTCCGAGAGACAGGTGAAGGTCACCTATGGCGTAGAGAGACATTCATTCCTCCGTCGAATAGGCAGAAGTGGAATTGATAATACTAGTTTTGCCGGAAGGGGCAAATCTGGAGTAAAGGAGAAGCAAAAATGCCTGATAAATCTATGAAACAGGAATGCGTTCAGAACGTGGCCTGTAACGCTGTAAACTGCATTTATAACGACACTAACGTCAAAAAGTGCGTTGCGGAGAAGATTACGGTAGGCGGCTACGATTCAACGCGTAAGACGGATACCTTCTGTGCAACCTTCACCGACAGAAAATAGTCTCGGAGCGGCCGGGCAATACCGGCCGCAATCTATTTGAGCAGCATATCCTCGACAACATTAATCATGTATTCCTTTTTGACAGACTTATCGAATCGCACAGGCTTATTCTTTAGCTCAAGCAGGGGCTTCGGAGGCGTCGTGCCGGTGACCTCTGAAAGCCTGCCGATAAGTTCGAGCCCGCTCAGGCGGGTGTCCTCGCCAAGCGCGTCCAGCACGCTGTCGCAGAATTTATAGGGGCTTGCCGTTGAGGCCACGATGGCTGGCGTAGTGTCGCCGGTTTTGTATCTGTAATGATTAAGCACATCGTAGGCGACCGCCGTATGCGGGTCTATAAGGTAATTATATTTGCCGAAAACCGCGCGTATTACCAGCTTTGTTTTCTCATCGTCGCAGTAATTTGCCCAGAAGTAGGTTTCGAGCTTCGATTTTATCGCCGGGTTGACCGAATAGACACCCGTTTCGGCGAGCTTCTTCATATACCAGCTGACCAGCTCATCGTCGTGTCCCGAAAGGTCGTAAAGAAGCCGCTCGAGATTGCTCGAAATGAGAATATCCATGGACGGCGAGATGGTCGTATAGAACTTGCGGTTTTTGTCGTAGGTGCCGGTGCTTATGAAATCCGTAAGCACGTTGTTGGAATTTGAAGCGCAGATGAGCTTGCCGATTGGAACGCCCATCTTCTTTGCGTAATATGCCGCGAGTATGTTGCCGAAATTTCCTGTCGGCACGCAGACATGAACCTGCTCACCAAGGAAGATGCGGCCTTCCTTTACAAGGTCGCAGTAGGCCGAGACATAATAAACAATCTGTGGAAGCAGCCTTCCCCAGTTTATTGAATTTGCCGACGAGAGGAAAAAGCCCTTGCTCTCAAGCCTTTCTCGGAGGTCCGCATCGGAGAAGATGGCCTTAACCCCGCTCTGGGCGTCGTCGAAATTGCCTTCAACCGCACAGACGCCGACGTTCTGGCCCTCCTGAGTGACCATCTGAAGCTTCTGTATATCGGATACCCCGTCACGCGGGTAGAATACCATTATCTTCGTTCTGTCTACATCGCGAAAGCCCTCGAGCGCCGCTTTCCCCGTATCGCCGGAGGTGGCCACAAGAATGCAGACATTCTTCTTTTCCAGCTTCTTTTTGAGGGACGTTATGAGAAAGTGCGGCAGCATCTGGAGTGCCATGTCCTTGAAAGCACTGGTGGGTCCGTGCCACAGCTCAAGGAAGAAGGTGTTTGGCTCGATTGCCCTGACGGGCGCTATCTCGGGAGTGTCAAAGCTTTCGGAATTATATGCCTTGGTCGCAAAGCTGCCTATTTCCGAAGCGGTAAAATCCTCCAGAAAAGGGGTTATCACAAAAACGGTGCGCTGCTGATACGACATTTCACACATGGACTTTAGTGAGTTCTGAGACAGCCTCGGTAATACTTCCGGAACGAACAGACCGCCGTCTCTGGCCAGGCCCATGACTATTGCATCCGCAGGCATAAACCTTGTGCGCCTGTCTCTTGTACTCAGGTAACGCATACTTCTCCCACCACTCTCATCAAATTATCGTAAAAAATACCGTTTACAAGATCTAGCGGATAATCTCTCCGCAAAAGTTCATTGTAAACCGCCTCTATATCTTCAATGCCGCTTATGCCTTCGGGCAGGCTGTCGCAGCCGTCGAAATCCGTACCTATGGCTATATTCCTTTCCCCGCCCAAAGACAAAAAATGCTCGATGTGCGAAATCACGGTGTCCACGGTCGGGTTTTCGCCGAGAAATTCCGTATATAAATTAATGCCGGCCACTCCGCCCAGTTCGCAGATGGCGCGAAACTGCTCGTCCGTAAGGTTCCGGCTGTGCTCGCACAATGCCCGGGAGTTTGAATGGCTGGCTATTACCGGTGAGGCGGTTAAATCCATGACGTCCCAGAAAGCCTTTTCACCAAGGTGCGACACGTCAATTAGTATGGAAAGCTCGTTGCAGCACCTCACAAACTCCCTGCCCAAAGCCGTAAGGCCGGTGTCCGAAACAAGGGCGTTGGGTTTGTTCCAGCTCAGAGTAAGCGAGCTTACTCCACAGCTTTTCATCTCATATAGTTTATCTATCTTGCAGCCGATAAGCTCCGCCCCTTCGATGGATAAAAATGCGGCGGCCCTGCCGGAGGCGGCTGCATTTTGGGCGTCGCGGGCTGTTTTGCAGAGCGTTATGCAATCGCGTAAGTTTTCAAACTCAAATAAAAGTGTTTTAAGCTCCAGCTCAAACAAATCCCCGACCTTAATGCCGCTTATATGCGGAAAGCGCTTCGGCATTTCCGCCTCGTCCATCGCGAACAGCGCGAAAAACTGCGCGTAGGGCGAATATTTTAGTCCACGCCTTAAATCGGTGTGCCCTGTATTCTCAAAAAGCCCATATCCCTTCAGCACCATTTGAAACGCCGTGTCACAGTGTGCGTCAAAAAGCGGGATATTCATTGAAAGGCGTCCTCCAGGTGGATTATTTTCTCTTTTTCGGTCCCACCTTCCGAAAAATATATCTCAATGACGTCAAAGCGGACAGGCTTGTCGGTCTCGTTCTGCGAAAGCCAAATTTCCGCTGTGGTTTTGATTCTTTCAATTTTGCGCAAATCCACAAATTCGCGCGCCTCGGCAAAGCGCGCGTTTTTGCGAAGCTTAACCTCGACGAAGACTATATACTTTTTGTCCTCCGCTATCAGGTCAATCTCACCAAAGCGGGTTTTATAATTCATGCCGATGATATTGTAGCCATTTTTTCTGAGGTGCTGAGCTGCCCTCGCCTCGCCCTCACGCCCGAGAAGCTTCGTTTTCAAAGCCCCATAACCTCCCCGCTAAGCTTTTTAAGGAAGCTCTTGCGGTGAATGGCCGTTATGCCGTATGTGCGCAGACAGTAGTAGTGCAGGGCAGTGCCATAGCCCTTGTGCTTTTCAAACCCGTATTGCGGGTACTTTTTGGCCATTTCAAGCATATACCTGTCCCTTGAAACCTTCGCAAGGATAGACGCGGCGGCAATCGAAGCGCTCAGCCCGTCCCCTCCTACCACCGGAACACTCGTGATTTTTATGCCGCTATTCCGGTTGCCGTCGATAAGCGCAAGCTCCGGTCTGAGGCTTAATTTGGCAATCGCCCTGTTCATGGCAAGATAGGTCGCGTTTAGAATATTCAGCTCCTCGATTTCCTGTTCGGTTGCAAAGGCAACGCCGTAGGACAGGGCGCGCTCCGTAATCACGTCATAGAGCTCTTCGCGGCGCTTTTCGCTCAGCTTTTTTGAATCGTTCAGCCCCGGTATTTCAAGATTGCGTGGCAGTATTACGGCGGCGGCGAAAACGGGCCCGGCCAAGGGTCCGCGCCCCGCCTCGTCTACGCCGCATATGAGGCCGCTGCCGCTATCGTAAAGCCTGTTTTCAATACTCCACATCTCCATTTTATACCTCTTCGGGCGGTTTTTCAAGCGAAATGCGCCCCAAAAGTCCGCCCCTGAACTCGTCAAGCAGAATATTTGCCATTCGCTCCAAATCGACCTCCCCGCCGGAGATGAGAAACCCCCTCTTTCTAGCCGCCTTTTCAAGCAGGCCGAAGCCTCCGTCGTCTTCCGATACGCTTATTTTGTAGCGGTTTTCAATGCTTTGCGGGTAAGTTTCCTTCAGTTTAGACATGAGGTTTGAGGCCAGGGTCTCGACGTCGAGAATATCGTCCTTTATAGCGCCTGTAAAGGCAAGGTTTTCGGCCACGAGCTGGCTGTCAAACTTCGGCCAGAGTATGCCCGGCGTGTCGAGAAGCTCCAGGTCCGCGCCTATTTTTATCCACTGCTTGCCGCGGGTTACACCCGGCTTGTCCGAAGCCGCGGCGACCTTGCGTCTTGCTACTCTGTTAATAAACGAGGACTTTCCGACATTGGGTATACCGACGACCATCGCGCGCACTGACCGCCCTTTAAGTCCCTTCGCCGCGTAGGCCTCGAGCTTGTCCTTTAATATTTCGCGCACTGCCGCGGGAAAGCCGCTTACGCCCGAGCCGGTTTTACACTCGACTTCCAGCGTAAAAATACCCCGCTTCCTGAAATACTCCGCCCAGAGCCTTGTGACGGCGGGGTCTGCCTGGTCTATCCTGTTTATTATTATAAGCCTGGGTTTTGTGCCCGCAAGCTCGTCCAGATCCGGGTTTCTGCTGCTGACGGGGATTCGCGCGTCGATTATTTCACAAACAATATCGACCAGGCGCACGTTTTCCGTTATCATGCGCCGCGCCTTTGTCATATGGCCGGGAAACCAGTGAATTCTAATTTCCTCGCCCATTTCAGCTCACCGCTCCGAAGTTTTTAAGAGGGGCGATAACGGCGTATACCTTTCCGAGTATACAGCGCTCATCAACCATGCCTATGGCGCTGGCACGGCTGTCGTAACTGACCATACGGTTGTCTCCCATAACAAAGACGCTGCCCGGCGGCACAGTCACGGGAAACTCGATGTCGTATTGGCGCCTTGTCAGGTCCGCGATATATGGTTCGTCAAGAAGCTCGCCGTCAACCCAAACCTCGCCAGTCACGAAATTAATGTCAACCGTCTGGTTCTCGACGGCAATAACCCTCTTGACCAGGGGATTACTATCATAGCTGAACTTGGTGAAAACAACAATGTCGTCCTGCTTGGGGTCATAAAAGAGATTTGACATCACGACCATATCCCCGTCCTCAAGCGTAGGAACCATTGAAGGCCCTATCACGCCGATAACGCGACCTATAAACACAAAAATCAGAATGCTCGCAACGAGAGCGACGACTATGCACTGGAGCCAGTCATAGATTTCGGACTTTACCGACATGCCTTTAGCCTCCTTTAACAAAAAAAGGGGCGATAGCCCCTCTTTTGTTTATATCTTTTCCTTGGTCTTCGCTGCCTTGCCCACTCTGTCTCTGAGGTAGTAGAGCTTAGCACGGCGCACTTTACCGCGTCTTAGCACCTGAATCGAGCTGATGATGGGCGAGTGGATGGGGAAAACCTTTTCACAGCCGACATTGTAAGAGACGCGGCGCACAGTAATCGTCTCGTTTATACCGCCATGCTTCTTGGCGATTATTGTCCCGTCAAAAGCCTGGATTCTCTCGCGGTTGCCTTCCTTAACCTTGACCGATACTCTTACGGTATCGCCAATGTTCATCTCAGGTATCTCCGGCTTCTTATAACGGTCTTCGAGAGCTTTTACAAGATCCATATATCTTTCCTCCCTTCGTGACAGACGTTCATGCCAGATACAGAAAATGTATTGCGCCTTGGCAGAGGACCGTCCCGATAGATGGAAAACGTTTTTTCCATACGTCGAGGTATAATATCATAAAGACTCAAAAAATGCAAGTAAAATCCAATAAAATATTAAAGATTTATACATCAATTCTGCTTAAAACGGCTTAAGTTCCTCGTCCAGCATCTCAACTCTTACGCAGCGGGTAAAATCAGGCGAAATCTCCGGAAGATACTTGCCGATGGCATCTACTATTAGCATGGGATTTAAGCTCGGGCTCTGTGCCGAGGCGACAAGGTCCAAAAGTAGCTCATCATTGCCATCTTGTGCCACATTCAGCGAGTTTATACATGGGCTAATATTAAAATCCGCCTCGCCCCTCTTGGTTTTTTTACGTATCACCACGTTGCCCGAGCTGAAAAGACGGGCTATTGCCTCCGCGGCGCCCTGCGGCACGCCGGTATCGTAAATCAGCCTGAGATTATACCTTTTCCACGCGATTTCGGAAGCCTTGCGCGTGTTCTCCCTAAGCTCCCTAATAACTATTCCCTCGGGCATTACCGCGTTTAATCTTGAGACAAGGCTTTCATCCAGCGGCTCCAGGGCTTCAAAATCGAGTATCTCGCAGCGGCTTTCCATGCCGAGGGGCAAGGGATGTGCGATGGATATGCGGGCGCGGGGGTTAAACCCCTCCGTATGCCTTACTTTGACCCCTGCCCGCTGGAACGCGCGCTGAAAGGTGCGCATCAGGTCAAGGTGGGAAATATATTTTGCCCGCCCCTTCTTTTCGAACACAATACGGTACTTAATCATCGCAGCCGCCTCCTTTATACAGGAGGTTTGCACCGCAGCCCGTACACTGCACGCGGCAGTCGGGGGTGATTTCGCCCCTGTAGGCCGCCTCACGCTCGCTCCAGAGGAAATCCTCCGTCACGCCGGCGGTGAGATGGCACCAGGGCAGAACCTCGTCCCTGCTCCTTTCGCGATTTGCGTAGAAAGCGGGGTTAAGCCCGTACTTTTCAAAGGCGCTTGCCCAGCGCTCAAACGAGAAGTACTCGCTCCAGGACTCCATCCTGCCCCCGGTTTTCTGAACCTCCTCAAGTACCCTTCCAAGCCGCCTGTCGCCGCGCGACAAAACGGCCTCGATTATGCTTGTCTCGGCGTCGTGCCAGTTATAGCTTATCGCCCTTGAGCGCATACTGTCACAAAGGAGCTTAACCCTGCGCATGTATTCCTCGGCCGTGACCTGCGCTTCCCACTGGAAGGGCGTCATCGGCTTCGGGACAAAGCAGGCAGTGCTGAGGGTTATGCGTAGGCCGCCTGCCCTGTTTTTCGCGCAATCCTTCCAGAGCCTGACTATTTTATAGGCAAGCTCCGCTATCGCGAGCACGTCCTCGTCTGTCTCGGTGGGCAGCCCCAGCATGAAATAGAGCTTTACGCTGTTTCGACCACCCTCGAAGGCGGTGCGGCAGGTGTTGAGAATGTCCTCCTCGGTGACGTTCTTGTTAATGACGTTGCGCAGGCGCTGAGAGCCCGCCTCCGGCGCGAAGGTAAGGCCGCTCTTTCTGACCTTCTGCACGCGCTCCATAATCTCCATAGAGAAGTTGTCGGCGCGCAGCGATGGCAGGGATAGGCTAACGTTCCTCGGCTCGCACCAGTCAAGGAGCCCGTCGCAGAGCTCCCTAAGGCCCCTGTAATCGCTAGTACTGAGTGAGGAAAGCCCAATCTCCTGATATCCCGAGTTTTTTAGCGCGCTCACTCCGAGCTCCCTTAGCTTCTCAGCGCTCCTCGAGCGGACGGGCCGGTAAACGTAGCCTGCCTGGCAGAAGCGGCAGCCGCGTATGCAGCCGCGGAAAAGCTCCAGCACGGTGCGGTCGTGCACAATCTCGGTTGAGGGAACTATCGTTTCAGTCGGGAAATAGGAATTTTCAAAATCCTGCACTATGCGCTTTGTGACGACGGCGGGCGCACCGTCATGTGGAACAATCGACTTTACTGTGCCGTCATCATTGTATTCAACATCGTAGAGAGTTGGGATATAGACACCTTCGAGCTTCGCCGCCGCTTTTAAGAGAGAAAGCCTGTCCGAGCCCTTCATATCGTGGACAAGCGAGACCAGCTCGGGCAGAAGGTCCTCGCCCTCGCCGAGCAGGAAAACATCTATGAAGTCAGCTAGCGGCTCCGGGTTAAATGCGCAGGTACCGCCCGCAATTATTAGCGGGAAATCCTCCCCACGCTCCGCCGAGCGAAGCGGTATATTAGAAAGGTCCAGCATATTCAGGACATTTGTATAGGCCATCTCGTAGCCGATTGAAAAGCCTATAATGTCGAATTCCCTAAGCTCGTCCCCGCTCTCAAGCGCGTAAAGCGGGATGGAGTTTTTCCTCATCTCCTCCTCCATGTCGCCCCAGGGAGCGAAGACGCGCTCGCACCAGACGCCGCTCATATTGTTCAGAACCCCGTATAGAATTTTAAGCCCGAGGTTCGACATGCCTATCTCGTAGGTATCGGGAAAGCAGAGGGCAAAGCGTAAATCGACCTTGGAGCTGTCCTTTAAAACCTGGTTATATTCTCCGCCCGTGTAACGGGCAGGCTTTTGCACTTTGGGCAAAATTCGCTCAAGTTTGTGCTGCATTTCATCTTACCTTTCAGGTTTATTTCTCATGTATTTTATACCCAAACTCTCCTTTTTACAATAGCAGTGCCCAGAAAGAGCCAGATGCCGCTGACAAGCAGCGTAAAATTCCACCCCGTTCTCAGAAGCAGCCACAGGCCAATGAGAGTTACGCCAAAAGATACAAGGCAACTGATTGCAAAGCAGATTTTCTCGGCGCTGTCCGCGTTCGACAAATGCGCAAGCAGCGTATAGAGAATCCTCCCGCCGTCGAGCGTTACGGCGGGGAGCAGGTTAAAAGCGCATAAAACCAGGCTTACACCCGAGAGCGTAAACCAGAACTCCCCTAATCTCTTCCCTGTTAAAGCGCAGATATACGCAAGAATAAAGCTGAAAATCGGGCCCGAGAGCGCCGTTAATAGCTCCGCCATATAGGACATTAAGCTCCCGTCGTATATTATCGCAGCGCCCGTCGCCTCAAGCCGAACCTCAGTAATTTTGCCCCCGAGCAGCCTGAGCGCAATATAATGCCCCACCTCATGGACCAGTACGGAAATCAGGGTGATAAACAGAAACTCGCCGCTTGCCAAAAGGCAAAAGGCCGAAAAGCAGAGCACAGCCCCTCCACTTATAAATACTTTTCCGAAGTACAAGTCAATTCTGCTCCGTTTCCAGATTGAAAATCGCCGCGAAAACGTCGGTGAAGCTGCCATCACCGCCCAGAGCCTCGCCGAAATATGTAAAGGCCGCCTTATAGTCCGCCGTGCCGTCGATTATCGGCGAAATCGTCTTTTTGACACGCTCCCCGATGTCCGGCACGCAGACCTTAAGGGCCACGACAAACGACAATATCAGACAGCAGGCGAAGAACCAGTTTGCCGCCTTCGAGCCCCGCCTTCTGTAGTTTTTTGCCCTCCTGTTTCTCCTCATTTCGCTCAGCTCCCTCCCCCACAAGTATATTAAGCGCCTGTCCTCATTATGTTTGACTTTTGCGGCGATTTTAGATAGACTTAAAAAAAAGTTGAGAGGTTCATTAGGCGATGGATTACAGGAGCGAAGCACCGGAGATAATTAAGGGATTTCTTATTTATCACGAAACCATAAAGGGCCACTCAAGGCGCACAGTCGAAGAGTATTATCTCGATTTGCGCACCTTTTTCCGCTTTATAAAGCTTGAAAAGGGACTAGTGCCGAGGACTGCGGAGCTAAACGACATATCAATCTCGGACGTGGATTTGGATTTAGTCAAATCCGTCACGCTCTCCGACGTCTATTCCTTTCTCTCCTACCTCTCCAGGGACAGGGTGCGCAATTACAGAGAAAACGAGCCCGAATACGGGTTGAACGCGAGGTCGCGGGCGAGAAAAATCGCGGCCATACGCTCCTTTTACAAATACCTGACCGTAAAAGCCCAGCTGCTCGACAAAAATCCCGTGCAGCACCTCGACTCTCCCAAGACGGTCAAGTCACTGCCTCAATATCTCACGCTTGAGGAGTGCAAAACCCTTTTAAGCTCTGTTGACGGCGAGAACAGGGAGCGCGACTACTGCATACTTACGATTTTCCTGAACTGCGGCCTGCGAATATCCGAGGTCGTCGGCCTCAATCTCTCCGATATTTCCGAAGACCATATCCGCGTGCGCGGAAAAGGCAACAAAGAGCGCATAGTCTATTTGAACGAGGCCTGCGCCGCCGCCATCAACGATTATCTTGCGTTAAGAAAAAACATAGCGGCGATTGATAAAAACGCCCTGTTCCTTTCAAACAGGAGAAAGCGCATAAGCCGCCAGACCGTCCACCATCTTGTTAAGAACCATATCGCGGCGGCGGGGCTTGACACGAACCTGTATTCCTCGCACAAGCTGCGACACACCGCCGCCACGCTGATGCTGAAAAGCGGCGTTGACATAAGGACCCTGCAGGAAGTTTTGGGGCATGAGCACCTCAACACAACCGAGATTTATACGCATATCGACAATACTGAGCTGAGAATTGCAGCCAGCGCCAATCCGCTCGGCAGCTTTAAAGCGGAGAAAAAAAGAAAAACAGGCGACAGCTAACTTCCAA
>DUPK01000005.1 GCA_012838345.1 Clostridiales bacterium
CACCTCAACACAACCGAGATTTATACGCATATCGACAATACTGAGCTGAGAATTGCAGCCAGCGCCAATCCGCTCGGCAGCTTTAAAGCGGAGAAAAAAAGAAAAACAGGCGACAGCTAACTTCCAAAAACTAAAGAAGGTGCATTTTTTTGGTCTTTTCCAGTATCTTATTTATGTTTATATACCTGCCAGTCGTTTTGGCGCTTTATTACCTCTCGCCTCTCAAATGGCGCTGCATAGTGCTCTTTGTCGTAAACCTCATCTTCTACGGCTGGGGCGAGCCCATATATGTTTCGCTGATGATATTTTCAACCGTGGTCGACTATGTTCACGGCATGCTGGTCGAAAAATACCGCGCAAACGATAGGCTTGCGCGGAAGATTGTACTATCCTCGGTTTTAATAAATCTCGGGCTGCTCTTTTTCTTTAAGTACATCGACTTCTTTATAGCAAACCTCGCGCTGATTCAGGCCTTTAGCTCTCTTAAGCCGCTCGGGGTCTCGCTTCCTATAGGCATATCCTTCTACACCTTCCAGACCATGTCGTACACTATAGACGTTTACAGGAACGACGCGCCCGTCCAGAAGAACATCTTAAAATTCGGCGACTATGTCTCGCTCTTTCCACAGCTCATAGCAGGCCCTATCGTGCGCTATAAGGACGTTGCTGAGCAGCTAAACGAACGCGAGCACAGCGTAGAGAAATTTGCTTCCGGCGTCCGGCGCTTTATCGTGGGGCTTGCAAAAAAGGTGCTGCTTGCAAACAACATCGGTATGCTCTGGGACGTATACAAGGTAATGCCGGCTGAAGAGCTCACGACTCTCGGAGCCTGGCTCGGCATAATCGCCTTTTCCTTCCAGATTTACTTTGACTTCTCCGGCTACTCGGATATGGCCATCGGCCTCGGGCGGATGATTGGCTTTGAGTTTTTGGAGAATTTCAACTATCCCTATATTTCAAAGAGCATTACCGAGTTCTGGCGTCGCTGGCATATCTCGCTTGGCACCTGGTTCCGCGAGTACGTATATATCCCGCTCGGCGGCAACCGCAAGGGGACGCTGCGCACCTTCTTAAATATCTTTATCGTATGGGCAATCACCGGCTTCTGGCACGGGGCTAGCTGGAACTATCTGCTTTGGGGCATTTATTACGCGATTCTCCTGATGATTGAAAAAGCCTTCCTCCTTGATTGGCTTAAGAAAGCGCCTGCTATTGTTTCACATCTATACACACTCGTACTTGTGGTCATCGGCTGGGCGCTGTTTGCAATCGAGGACCTCGGAAGCTGCATTACTTATATCTCCGCCATGCTCGGCGGCGGCGCGGGCTTTACAAACTCCACAGTGAGCTACTACTTCATGGGCTACCTGCCCTCGCTTATAATCATGGCCTTTGCCTCAACTCCGCTGGGAGTTAAGCTTTTAAACCGTCTACCGGTAAAGAGCAGGCAGATTGCGATACCTGTATTGATTGCATTTACGCTGCTTATATCAACCGCATATCTCGTGGACGCGACCTATAATCCGTTCCTCTACTTCAGGTTCTAGGGAGCAGATATTATGAGTAAACAGAAAATCTCAAATCTAATACAGGTAATCCTATTTCTGGCCTTCATCGGCGGTTTCTTCGTAATCAATTTGATCACTCCGGACAGGGCCTTCTCGGAGAAAGAAAACAGAATGCTTGAGCAGGCCCCCAGGTTCAGCTTTGACAGCCTCTTTTCCGGTAAATTCACCTCCACTTTTGAAACCTATATAACCGACCAGTTTGCGGGCAGGGATAAGTGGATCGGCCTCAAGTCATTTTCGGAGCTTGCGCTCCAAAAGAAGGAAAACAACGGCGTCTACCTCGGCGAGGGCGGCACCCTGCTTACCCGCTTAGATAGGCCCGATGAAAATCGTCTGGAAACGAATATAAGCGCCGTCAAGAAGTTTGCGGGCGACATCGGCATCCCCGTTTACTTCTCGCTCATCCCCAGCTCAACGGAAATCTGGGCGGACAAGCTCCCGAAGAACGCACCGAGCTATGGCCAGCTTGAGCTAATTGAAGACCTCTATTCAGGGAGCGGCGCGGTAAATATTGACACCTATTCAGCCTTGTACGGACACAAGGATGAGTATATTTACTTTAGAACCGATCACCACTGGACGCCGCTCGGCGCATACTACGGCTACAGGGCTCTTGCCGAGGCCATGGGTTTTGAGCCGAGGCCCTTGGAGAGCTTCACCCCGGCCACGGTGAGCGAGGATTTCTTCGGCACCACCTATTCAAGTTCCGGCATACGCAACGTAAAGCCCGACACTATTGTCACATTTGTAGAGGACTATGAGGGGCTCACCATCACTAACTACACAACCGGTTCGGCCGAGGAAGGCGTACTTTATGATTACAGCAAGCTCGAAACGAAGGACAAGTACTCCATGTTCCTTGGCGGCAACACGCCGCTTATCCAGATAAAAACCGGGCATGAGGGGCCAAAGCTTCTCATACTCCGTGACTCATACGCAGATGTCCTAATTCCCTTCCTGTTTGAGCACTTTTCGGAGATACACGCGGTTGACCTAAGGTACAACAAATCGAGCATAAAGGATTATATAGCCGAGAACGGTATTGATGAGGTTGTCATAAGCTACGGAGTCACCAATTTCGTATCGGACGCCAATATATTCCTTCTGGGAAGACAATGAAACAACTGCCCCGCCGGGAAACCGGCAGGGCAGTTTATTTATGATATTGCGATTACGCCTTGCCCTCGCAGCCGAGGACGTTTATTATCTTGTGCTTAACAAGCTCGACGATGTTTTCCCTTGCGGGTCTCAGATACTGTCTCGGGTCGAAGTGCTCAGGATGCTCGGCAAGATACTTTCTGATTGTGGCGGTCATCGCAAGTCGCAGGTCAGAGTCTATATTGATTTTGCAGACCGCCATTTTTGCCGCCTGGCGCAGCATGTCCTCCGGGATACCGATGGCGTCGGGCATCTTGCCGCCGTTTTCATTTATCATCTTAACGTACTCGGGCACAACGGAGGAGGCACCGTGGAGGACTATCGGGAAGTTCGGAAGCCTCCTTCCGACCTCTTCGAGGATGTCAAAACGGAGCTTGGGCTTCTGCCCGGGCTTGAACTTATAGGCACCGTGGCTCGTACCGATTGCTATGGCGAGGGAATCGACGCCGGTCCTTGTCACGAACTCCTCAACCTCGTCGGGCCTTGTATAGAAGGCGTCCTCATCTGAGACCTTCACATCGTCCTCAACGCCCGCAAGACGCCCTAGCTCGCCTTCCACGACAACGCCGTTGTCGTGGGCGTATTCGACAACCCGCTTTGTCAGCTTGATATTTTCCTCGAAGCTGAGGTGGCTGCCGTCTATCATGACCGAGGTAAAGCCCCCGTCTATGCAGGACTTGCACAGCTCAAAGCTGTCGCCGTGGTCGAGGTGCAGGCAGATGGGAAGGTCGGTCTCGATTACCGCGGCTTCGATGAGCTTCATCAGATAGGTATGGCTGGCGTATTTCCTTGCGCCCGCGGACACCTGGAGAATCAGAGGGGAGTTTGTCTCCTTCGCCGCCTGGGTTATTCCCTGGATTATCTCCATATTGTTGACGTTGAAGGCGCCTACGGCATAGCCGCCATCATAAGCCTTTTTCATCATTTCCTTGCTCGTAACTATCGGCATGTTTCATTCTCCTCCAGTAAAAAATCACTATGGAATATTTTATTATTATAATAACATAGCGCAATTAAAAAACAAAGAGATTTGCTTTCCGCCACTCTATTTTCTTTGATTTTATACCTGCAATATGCTAAAATTAACTGAACAATATACTCAGGGGGTATTTTATATGGCTGAAAAACTCAGGGGCGCCTGCATCATCGGGCAGTCGGGCGGACCCAGTGCGGTAATAAATTCAAGCATATACGGAGCTATCAAAACTGCTATGGAGCGCGAGGAAATTACAAGGGTTTTGGGCGCGTCCCACGGTATCGTAGGCGTCATCTCCGGCGAACTCTTTGATTTGGATTTGGAGGACCCCGAGGAGCTCGCCCTTTTGCCCAACACTCCGGCCTCCGCCCTGGGCTCATGCCGCTATAAAATAGCCGACCCGGACAAGGACGAAACCGATTGCAAGAGGATTCTCGATATATTTAAGCGCTACAACGTGCGCTATTTCTTCTACAACGGCGGCAACGACTCAATGGACACATGCGAGAAAATCAGCCGTTACCTGGACAAAGTCGGCTATGAGTGCAGAGTCATAGGCATACCGAAAACCATAGACAACGACCTTTACGGTACCGACCACTGCCCGGGATTTGGGAGCGCGGCTAAGTACATAGCCACTTCCCTTATGGAAATATCCAAGGACACAGCCGTATATGACACCGGCGCCATCACAATTGTGGAAATAATGGGACGCAACGCAGGCTGGCTCACGGCTTCCTCCGCCCTGGCAAGGGATAAATGCTCGGGCTGCGGCCCAGACCTCATTTACCCGCCCGAGGTTGTATTTGACTTTGAGAAGTTTCTTGACGACGTGCACCGCCTTTACCTTGAGAAAAAGAATGTTTTGGTTGCGGTTTCCGAGGGCGTGCGCGACAAAACCGGAAAGCTGATTTCCCAGTATTCTTCAGCCAACATGGGGCAGGTCGACGCTTTCGGCCACGTGCAGCTCGGCGGCCTTGCCGCAATACTAGCCTCCTTTGTAAAGGCGAGGACGGGCGCGAAGGTCCGCGGGATTGAGCTGAGCCTTTTGCAGCGCTGCGCCGCCCACTGCGCTTCTCAGACAGACATTGACGAGGCCTTTATGGCCGGAAAGGCAGCGGTTGAAGAGGCCATACGGGGCGCAAACGGAGTTATGGTAGGCTTTGAGCGCGAATATATAAACGGCAAATACACCTGCAAGACCAAGCTCGTCCCCTTGAAGGATGTCGCAAATTACGAAAACAAGCTGCCGATTGAATGGATAACCACCGAGGGCAACGACGTCACACAGGACTTCATTGACTACGCGCTGCCCCTAATTCAGGGCGAGCCGACCAGAAAGCTCGTAAACTCCCTCCCCCGCTTTGCAAGACTAAAAAAGATACCCGCCAAGGAATCCTAAACTAAAGGGCCTGTTTTTAAAACAGCCTCTTTTCAATCTAATAGACAAAGGCCGCAGGAGCGAATACCCCTGCGGCTTTATTTAATCGGATTAAACCTCGTCTGTATTCTCTCCCTGCTCCACGGCGTGTGGGGCGGGTCTTGTGGCGGAAATTGCATTGCGGAAATTCACTCGCGACTGGCGGACCTCGCTCAGCGCCTCGTTGATGGCCTCCTCCGTTCGCTTGAGGGTGTCCTCGACATAGTCGTTTGCCATCTTCCGCAGCTCCTTTGAGCGCTCCTCGGCTCTCGCGATTATTTCATTGGCCTTTGTCCTGGCGGTACGCACGATTATCTGCTCGTCCACCAGGCGTTTTGCCTGCTCCTCGGCGGCGCGCCTTATCGACTCTGCCTCCTGCTTTGCATTGGCGATATAGTCCGCCCTGGCACTGACAAGGCGCTTTGCCTCTCCTATTTCGACCGGAAGCTGTGCTTTTATCTCATCGAGCAGGTCGAGGACCTGATCTCTCTTTATCACACACTTTTCAGCCCCGAGCGGAAGTCCCCACGCATCTGAAATTAAGTTATACAGCATATCCACCAGTTCAAGAACGCTATTTGGCATATGATTTACCTCCATTGCCAATCTTTTCGACTATCTCCTGTATAATCTCGCGAGGTACATATTCGCTCAAATCGGCGCCGTATCGGGCCATTTCCTTAACTGCCGTTGAGCTCAAATATGTGTACTTGCTGTCCGCAACAAGGAAAAAGGTGTCAAGATCAGGATTCATCTTCCTGTTGATGTTCGCCATCTGGCACTCGTGCTCAAAATCGGACAGGGCGCGAAGGCCCCTTATCAGTATTTTGGCACCCTTGTCCCTGCAATACTCGGCTACAAGCTTATC
The DNA here is from genome assembly GCA_012838345.1 of Clostridiales bacterium. Taxonomy (GTDB): domain Bacteria; phylum Bacillota; class Clostridia; order Oscillospirales; family Oscillospiraceae; genus DUPK01. The sequence continues at coordinate 5,991 of DUPK01000005.1, forward strand.
CGAGAAATCGACCTCGACATTCGAAAATCGCTCGCACACCTTTCTGACCTGTGATACTCGCTCTTCAATCGTAAAGGCGGGTCTTTTACTTGAATTGATGCTGACTAAGACTATAACCTTATCGAAAATTTTCGCCGCTCTCTTTATCACGTTCAGATGGCCCAGGGTGATAGGGTCGAAGGTGCCGGGATAAACAGCCAAACCATTATGCATTAATTAACCATTCCTTTCGCAATGCCGAACACACAGAACGACCACAAAAGGGATGGCCACAATGTGCTGTTATCGGCTTGCTCCCAGAGCGAGCAATATTAAGCTGCGCAAAAACCGGTTATGATTTACTCGTCCGTCCTGCTCTGGCTCCCGGACAATCGGGACAATCTCATATAGACGGTTATCTTAACCTTGCCGTATCTGTACTCTCGCAGCTTTTTGTACGGGTGTAAGGGCTCTGGCATTTCCAGGTCCTTTTTACTTTCGCAAATTATTATACCATTTTCATTCAATTTGTCAAACTCGAAAATCTTTTGTAACGATTTGTTCATAAGTCCGGTCGCATAGGGCGGATCTATGAATATCAGGTCGAATTTTCCGGGATGTTCCAGAAACTTAAGCGCGTCGCCCAGCACGGTTTTCCCGCCGGGAAGCTCCGTCCGCTTTAGGTTCTCCTTGACAAGTTTTATCGCCGAGGCGCTCTCGTCCACGAAGGTGACCGTGGCGGCTCCGCGGCTCAAGGCCTCTATACCAAGCTGCCCTGTCCCAGCAAAGAGGTCGAGCACGCTTCTGCCTTCAACATCGTACTGGATTATGTTGAATATGGACTCTTTTACCATGTCCGAAGTCGGGCGGATTGCCACTCCCTCGGGCTCTTTAAGCTTTCTGCCCCTGGCCAGTCCCGTTATTACTCTCATTTTATACTACCTCGTCTTTATGAAAATAGTTGTATACCGACGCCGCTGTATTTTTGGGTACGATTTCGCCCAGCTCTTCGAGCGAGGCTGCGCGTATCGCCTTTATGCTCTTGAAATGCTTAAGAAGCTGCGCCTTACGCTTTTCGCCCACGCCGGGAATCATATCGAGTTCGGACCCGCGCAGCGAGTTTGAACGTAGCTGCCTGTGATAGCTTATTGCAAAGCGGTGCGTCTCCTCCTGGATACGGCCGATAAACGAAAACACAGCCGGGTAAGCCGAAATATCGATTTCCTCACCGTCCGGCGTAACAAGCGCCCTTGTCCGGTGGCGCTCATCCTTGACCATCCCGAAGACGGGGATGTCAATCCCCTTTTCAACAAGCACTTTCCTTGCCGTGGCCGCGTGAGCCGCCCCTCCGTCTATTAAAATTATATCCGGAAGAGTGTCAAATTTTTCATCGCCCTTGAGATAGCGCTCAAAGCGCCTGGAGAGGGTCTCGTACATGCTGTAGTAATCGTCCGGCGTCTCGGTTCCCTTGATTTTGAACTTCCTGTAGTCCTTTTTAAGGGGCTTTAAGCGTTCAAACACGGTCATTGAGGAGACGATTTCGGAAGAGCCCGTGTTTGATATGTCATAGGCTTCGATGCGTTCGGGCTGTTTATCAATCCCCAGCGCCTCTTTGAGCCACTTGAGCGTCTTGAGAACCTTTTCCTCCTTGTTCGTAAGGCGGTTTAATTCCTCCGCGGCGTTGAGGTTTGCCGTCTCTACAAGCCGCCTTTTTTCACCCTTTTGCGGCGTCGTCACATACACGCTCCTGCCCGCCTGCTCGGAGAAAAGCTGCTGAATAAGTAGATTGTCCTCGGTTTCGCAGGGCAGGTAAATATTCTTGGGATAGACGCCGCGAAGACTGTAATACTGCCGCAGAAGTGCCGAGATGGCCTCGCTGTCGTCCTCCATCGGGTTTTCAATAATCTCGGAATCCTTATCGAGAAGGCTCCCGCCGATATAGTGCAAAACTACAAAGCAGCTCTTAGTCTCGCCCCTGACAAAGCCGACGACGTCGCTGTCGGCGGAGCGGGCAGAAACCACCCTCTGCTTCGTTTCAAGCCTCTGAATCGCCCTGAGCTTGTCGCGCTTTTCGGAGGCAAGCTCAAATTTTAGCTCTTCAGCGGCCTTCAGCATCTCCTGCTCCAGTCTCGCGCAGAGCTCGGCCGTCTTGCCCTCAAGGACCATTACCGCCTCAGTCAGAACCCGCCTGTACTCCTCGGCCCCGGGCACCCCCCTGCAGTAGGCGTCGCAGGCGCCCATGTGGTGGTTAAGGCAGGGCCTGCCCTTGCCTATGTCCCTCGGAAACTTCCTCGAGCAGGTCGGGAGCTTAAAGGTCTTGCACAGGGCCGATATGACCTCGCGGGTCAAAGTCCTGCCGCCAAAGGGGCCGAAATACTTCGCACCGTCGTTTCCCATCCTTGAGACCATCGAAAAAACGGGGTACTCCTCGTTCAAATCAAGCCTCACGAAGGGATAGCCCTTGTCGTCCTTCAGCATGACATTATAATAGGGCTTATGCCTCTTTATAAGCGAGTTTTCAAGCACAAGCGCCTCAAACTCCGAGTTTGCAATAATTACGTCAAAATCGGCCACTCTTGATACCATCGCGGTCGTCTTTGTGTCGTGGCTACCCCGGAAGTAGCTGCTGACGCGGTTTTTCAGCTTTTTGGCCTTTCCGACGTATATTACCTCACGGTTTTCGTCCATCATTATATACACTCCCGGCTTCATCGGGAGCCTTAAAGCCTTTTCTCTGAGCGCCTCCAGCATTTTTCCTCCTCTACGCCTTCAAAGATACCTGTGTATTCTTTCTCAATCGAATATCCGGGAAAGCAAGCGGAAATATCGGCATGCTTATTCCGCTATGAGTATCAGTATTATAGCTTTGTTTCTCGGCCAATACAATAACTATTGATGTGGTTCCCGATATTATATTGCGAAATTATAAATATTTTATATTTTAGTTTGACATCCTTTATTTAGTAGTGTATAATTTTCACATTATTTTTTGGGAGGGTTATTTTGGAACAGCTAAAGAGTTTAATTAAGCAGTTTCTAGATGAACGTCCCGTCCCTTGGAACGGCTTTCCAGATATAGACCTCTATATGGATCAGCTTATCAATTATATGCCCAGGCAGCAAATTATTAGCAGGAACGAGGACAGGCTCACGCCCGCCATGGTCAACAATTATATTAAGGCCGGCCTGCTTGAGCGCGCCAAGGGGAAAAGATATTCAAGGGAGCACCTTGCGGAGCTGACGATGATTTGCCTTCTAAAGCAAATCATATCCGTCAAAGACGCCGCCCTGCTTTTTTCCAAATTCGGAGACCGGGATGTGCAATCAAATTACGAGTACTATCTCGAGGATTTGGATAAAGCCCTGACGCGCGTTGCAACTGAGCTCGACACAGAGCTCGACGAATCGGAAATCCCGAGAGCAATCATGCGCCTTGCGGTGGAGAGCTATGCCTACAAGCTCGCGTGCCTAAGGCTTATTGACATTCTCCGCGAAAACGAAGATAAGAGTAAGAAACGGTAAAAGTGCCAGAAAAGGAGACAGCATATGAACAACTATGTAATAATTACGGACTCCTGCTGCGACCTGCCCGCAGAGCTCGCCGACGAGCTTGAGCTTATCGTAATCCCCCTCTCCGTCCTGTTGAAGGGAAAAGAATACAAAAACTATCTGGACGAACGGGAGATTAAGTTCTCCGATTTTTACAAGGAGATACGGGCGGGGTACCAGGCCACAACCTCGGCAGTAAACTCCGATACCTTTATGAACGTATTTGAGTCCGCGCTCGTTCAGGGCAAGGACATTCTCAGCATCTCCTTTTCCTCGGCACTGAGCGCAACATATCATTTTTCCACAGTCGCCGCCTCAGAACTGGCCGAAAAGTACCCGGAACGCAGGATAGTGACAGTCGATTCTCTTTGCGCCTCGCTTGGTCAGGGGCTTCTTTTGAAGCTGGCCGTTGATCAAAAGCGCCTGGGTAGGAGCCTGGACGAGGTCCGCGCCTTTGTGGAAGAGACAAAGAAGCATCTCTGCCACTGGTTCACCGTGGACGACCTCGGGCATCTCCGCCGCGGCGGTAGAATCTCGAGAGCCACCGCGGTGCTCGGCGCAATGCTCCACATAAAGCCGATACTCCACTGCGACGCCGAGGGAAAACTGACCGCCTTCTCCAAAACGCGGGGCCGCAGGAGGGCGCTTGAGGAACTGGTTAACCGCATGCAGGAAACCGCCATCGACCCAAAAAGCCAGACAGTCTTTATCAGTCACGGAGACTGTATTGAGGATGCGGAGATTGTAGCGGATATGGTCCGCTCCCGCATGGAAGTCAAGGATATTGTCATAAACAATGTCGGCCCCGTGATTGGCGCCCACAGCGGGCCTGGGACAGTGGCGCTTTTCTTCCTCGGCACCGAGAGATAATATCTAAATCTCCTGCTTGATATAGCGGGAGATTTCTTTTTCTCTGGCCAAGTTGCCTTCCCGCCCCTTATGACATAAAGTATGTATAGGAACAGGAAAGGTGGGAATCACTTGTATAACAATAACTTTGACGAAGCAAAAGAGACCGAATATACCCCTGAAGTAGAAGCTGCACAGGCCGATCTTCTGCCACCATGGAACCCATGCCAGGATAAAGTAACCGTCAATGAGAAGTTTACCGTCGAGACAAAGATTGAGGTCGAAAATGTAGACGCATTCTGTTTCGGCGATGCGGTTGTCAAGCCCTTTATTCCATTTCCTCCTCATCCGACGACCTGCAAGCTGGTAATATGTCAGGATGTAAAAGTTAAAATTCCGATTAAGCTTACCGTTTCCCTCGATGCGAATAAAAGAGACGTAAATTGCGACAAAATTCGTCCCTGTGATGGCCCGCAGCCGTGCCAATAAAGGCATAAGCTGCGCCATCAAAAGAATTCTTTGGCGATTATTCGGATTTCTAAAACGGGTGTCTCATGCTGCATGAGACACCCGTTTTGCTTATCTCGATACTATAACGGAGCAGGTGGCCGAAAACCTTCCGTCCTCTGTTGAAACCGTAACAGTTGCAACGCCGACCGATTTTGCTTTCAGCTCCCCGCCTGCCGTAACAGTGACAATGGAGTCGTCGGAGGAATTCCAGACAAGAGGCGGCATCGGGGCCCACTCGGGATTGACGTAGACTGTCAGCTTGGTGCTTCCGCCCACCTTCAGATACTGGGACTTGGCATTGAGTTCAATGCCCTCTATCGAAACCTCGCCCGGTATAACCTCTATCCGGCATACGGCCGTAATGTTCCCGTCCGAGGTAGCGGCCGTAATTGTGGCGTTACCGGCCCCTACCGCCCTAATCTCACCTGCGGCACTTACCGTGGCCACGCTCTCATCGCTGGACGACCAGTTGACCTGCCTGTTTGTGGCGGTCGCGGGCTGCACCGTCGCGGTCAGCACCATAAAGTCCCCGACCTTCAAAACAGCCGAATCGATGTCCAGAGTAATTCCGGTAACGGGCACAGAGAGGTCCCTCACATCAACCGTACAGCTTGCGCTCGTCTTACCGTCGCTCGATTTTACGGTTATCACTGCTTTCCCGACGCCGACGGCGGAAACAAGGCCGTCTTTTGAGACCATTGCGACATTCGGAGCACTTGTGGACCAGACAAGGTTTTTCGTCGATGCGTTGCTCGGATAAACCGTCGCCACAAACTTAAGAGTCGAGCCTATTGTCAGTATCGGGTCCGAGGGCTCAATGCTTATCTTTGTAATCGGTATCTCGGGCTCCGGGCTGCTCACGGTCACGATACAGGCCGCCATCTTGCCGCCGTCCTCTGATACCGCCGTTATTAGTACGGTCCCGGCGGACTTGCCGGTTATCTTCGCGGAATTATCGGTCTCTTCGGAAATCTCCGCAATCTGGCTGTCGCCCGAGGACCATGTTACGCTTTTGCGGGTTGCATCCTCCGGCTCAACCGAAATAACCAGGGTGGCGCTGCTGCCGATATGTAGGTTCAATATCTCTTCGCTTATTGAAAGCCCCGTAACCCTCTTTGTCTCCACCGGCGCTGAGGGTATAACCACCCCGGGCTCAACCGGAACATATGTCGGGCTAGGCTCGGCTGTCTGGACGGGCGTCAGCACTCCCGCAGGCGTCTGCGTAGTAGAAGGCGGCTCCTTCTTAGAGCATCCGGATACTGCCCCGGCAAGAATAAATAAAGATATGGCAAGGCATATATGACATCTGATGTGAATATTTCTTTTTTTAGGACTACACATAAGCGTCTCCTTTCGGCGGTACTACACCTATCATATATTAACACACCGAGTATTCGTATTTCAATCTTATTTGACTCCAAGCTTGAAATGAAAGTTCCAATGTGTTAGTATTGTCACATAGTTATTTCCAGAGGTAATAGACATGAACAGAAAGAGAACAACCCGCGGATATAGTGGGAGAAGGCCTGTACCAATTATTTCTTATGTTCTCGGCGCGGCATTTTTGCTTGTAGCCGTTATTTTTTCGGTAAAGGGCTTTTTAAGAAGTTCCGCAGAGCCCTCGACCATACCTTCGCAGAATGTAACGGCCCCCATGCCTTCTCTGACGCCCTCACCTTCGGGCGTTGAATCCCCGGATCCCGCGGCTTCGGACCCCACTCCTACGGCGACCACCCCTACCACAGCGCCTGTCGCAAGTCCCACCCCCGTCGGCAACATCAGTTATGAAGTCAAAACCATGAAGCAGGACGATATTTATCAGGGCAAGCTGATTCTTATTAATGCAAATCACCCGTACAGGTTTTTTGATTTTGAAAACTTTGTCTGTCTATACAATTACAAGACCGACAGCTACAAGGTCGGCGACTACGACCTGCTGATCGCCGAGGACGCCATAGCTCCCCTCAACAGGATGCTTAACGATTTTTATTACAATACCGGAGTGAATGCAGTGCTCGCCACAAGCGGCCACCGCACCTATGAGTACCAGCAGTACCTATTCGATAAGGAGGTAGCCCTTGTGGGCCCCGAAGAGGCCGCATTATGGGTGGCGCAGCCCGGCGCGAGCGAGCACCATTCGGGACTTGCGATTGACTTTGCGGTCTATTACGACAGCGGCGAGTATCACGATTACGACGGCAGCGGCGACTTTGCCTGGATTAACGAAAACTGCCACAAATATGGTTATATTGTGCGCTACAAGCCGGATAAGCAGCATATAACCGGCATTGCCTACGAGCCCTGGCACTTCCGCTATCTCGGCGTCCCGCATGCCACAAAAGTAACCGAGCTTGAGCTGTGCTACGAGGAATATATAGATTACCTGCGCGATTACTCCTATGATAGCCCCTTGAGCATCGAGACGGATGAAGGAGAGGTTTACAAGGCATATTACTGCGAGGGGCTCAATGTATATGTCCCGAAAAATATCGACTATGAAATTTCCGGAAACAATATCGACGGCTTCATAGTAACTTACAAGGCGTCATAATTCTGCCAATCGGAGCAGCCGGAACCCCTGAGCGGACGGCGGAAATACTTTTGCCGGAAAAGCATTTCCCCCTCTGCCTTAAATCAAGATAAAATCGGTGGTGTCATAATGCGACACCACCGATATTGTTTATTTGGTTAATTCGGCTTCACGGCCTTGTATCCTGCCTTAAACGCTGCGACATTGACGTCAATCGTTTTGGGGGGTACCGAGGATGCCACGAGCTTTTCCCAGTCAACGCCCTCCAAATTCAGCGCGGCTATGAGTGCGCCGAGCAGGCAGATGTTCTGTGAGCGGACGGAGCCGAGCTCCTCCGCTATTTTGCTGGCCGGCACTATCACCACGTCTTTGACGGTTTCCTTCAGCACCTTGTCAGCTTCGTGCGGGTACTCCTGCTGGCCTATGAGGACGGGCATTGAGTAGATTTCACGCTCGTCCATGACGATTTTGCCGCCTTTTCTGAGATACGGCAGGGCTCTTAGCGCCTCAACCTTCTCGAAAGCGACTATTATATCGGCCTCTCCCCTGCCGATGTTCGGGGCGTAGACCTTGTCTCCGAACTTAAGCTGCGTGTTTACCGTTCCCCCGCGCTGGCTCATGCCGTGGATTTCGCTCATCTTCACGTCATAGCCGAGTGAGACAAGCCCCTCGGAGAGTATCTTCGTCGTGAGAATCGTACCCTGTCCGCCCACGCCAGTCAAAAGTATGCTTGTTGTCATAATTACTTACCCCCCACCTTCGTTATGGCGTTAAACTTGCACATCTGCTGGCAGAGGCCGCAGGCGTTGCAGTTGGCTACATCCGCAATGTAGGCCTTTTTGTTTTCAAAGGCGAGTGAGGGGCAGGCAACCTTCATACAGGACTTGCAGCCGACGCATTTGTCGGGATCCACGACACAGTGCGCTCCCGCATTCGCCCTGATAACTTCCTTGAGCAGTGCACAGGGGCGCTTTGTGACAATAACGAAGGTGCCATTGGCCTCAATTGCGTCGGCAATCGCCGCCCCTATAGCCTTCAAATCTATCGGGTCAACCACTCTCAGGTTCGCCTCGTCCAGACCGGCTGCAAGAACCAGCTTCACGGCGTCGATTTGCGGGGCTTCGTTGCCCATAAGGTCTACTCCGGTTCCCGCGTTCTGCTGGTGCCCGGTCATAGCGGTAATGCTGTTGTCCAAAAGGCAGAGACAGACGTTCGCCTTTGCGTGTATGGCGTCGATGAGGCTCGTAATCCCGGAGTGGAAGAAGGTCGAGTCCCCGAGAATACCGAAAACCTTGCGCTTATCCCCCTGCATCTCAAGCGCCTTAGCCATGCCGATGGTCATGGAAAAGCCCGAGCCCATGCAGATGCACGTGTCAAAGCCGTTAAATGGCGGGTTTACTCCAAGGGAATAACAGCCTATATCCCCGAGCGGTACAATCCTGTCCCTGTACTTTTTCATCGCCAAATAGAAGCCGCGGTGCGGGCAGCCCGCACAGAGCACGGGCGGGCGCGCGGGAGCCTGAATTCCAACCTCGTATATCTCGGGCTCGTCGCCTATGCCGAAGGCGCGGCGCACTATCTGGGCGTCGAGCTCGCCCTGCTTTGTGATGACCTCCTTGCCGAGGCAGTCTATTCCAAGCGCGCGTACCGCGTTCTCCAGATAGGGTTCGCCTTCCTCGATTATGTAAACCTTATCGACCTGGGCGCAGAACTCTTTGACGAGCTTTCCGGAGACGGGATGGGTTATGCTGAGCTTGAGATAGGATGCAGAGTCTCCGAAGGCCTCCCTGGCGTGCTGATAGCATATGCCGCTTGTGATAATTCCGACGGAGCGGTCACCCATTTCAATCCTGTTCAAGGGGCTTGAATAGGCATATTCCTCGGCGTCGAGGAGGCTCTGCTCCACGGCTACGTGGCGCAGCCTTGCAAAAGCGGGCAGCATTGCGTATTTAGAGGGCCTGCTCTCATATTTCTTGACCGCCGCGCCCTCGCGCTCGCCGAGCTCGACCAGGGTTTTGGAGTGGCAGACGCGTGTAGTCATGCGGATAAGCACCGGTATGTCAAACCTCTCGCTAAGCTCAAAGGCGGCAACGGTGAAGTCCTTGCACTCCTGCGAATCCGAGGGCTCAAGGCACAGGAGCTTCGCGTGCGGGGCATATAGGCGGTTGTCCTGCTCGTTCTGCGAGCTGTGACAGCCGGGGTCGTCGGCGCTCACAAAGACAAGCCCGCCATTAACGCCGGTATAGCCGACCGTGAAAATCGGGTCCGCCGCGACGTTCATGCCGACGTGTTTGAAGGCGCAAAGCGCCCGAGAGCCGCCAATGGAGGCCCCTATGGCTATCTCGGCGGCCACCTTTTCGTTGTTTGCCCACTGGCAGTAGATTTCATTCTTGTACAGGGAGATGTTTTCCAAAATCTCCGTGCTGGGTGTGCCGGGGTAGGCCGCGGCGACGGTAACTCCCGCCTCCCAGGCACCTCTGGCGATGGCCTCATCGCCGCTCATTATTACTCGCTTCATCAGTTTTCCTCCGTTTTGACTCGGTGTCACTGGCTGTCATTCGTCATTTAACTAAAGTCCCGAGGCTTCGCGTTAAATGGCTTCTCGCCTTTATGTATTAAGTAAACTCAAACGTGCCTCCCTGATAACGGGCGACAACTGCGTAAAAACTTAAGGGTTATTCTATCATATAGATGTCGAATTCTCAATATGTTCTGACTTTATAGTAAAACGGAAGGCGCTTGCCTTCCGTTTTTAGTAATGAACTTTGCAGTATCAGACCCTGAAGAGTGAGAGAAGTACGCCCGCGGCGACGGCAGAGCCGATAACACCCGCGACGTTCGGACCCATTGCGTGCATGAGCAGGAAATTTCTCGGGTTTTCCTTCTGCCCTACGACCTGGGAAACACGTGCCGCCATAGGTACTGCGGAAACACCGGCCGAACCGATAAGCGGATTTATCTTCTCCTTGAGGAAGAGGTTCATAAACTTTGCAAGCAGCACGCCGCCGGCGGTGCCTCCTGCAAAGGCAATTACTCCAAGGACAATAATCATAATTGTCTCGACCGTGAGGAACTTGGAGGCCGTTGCTGAAGCTCCAACCGAAAGGCCGAGCATGATAGTAACGGTGTTTATAAGAGCGTTCTGCGCCGTATCGGAAAGACGGTTTGTAAGCCCGCTCTCACGGAAAAGGTTTCCAAGCATCAGCATGCCGATAAGCGGAACTGCATCGGGCAGTATGAAGCAAACGATAAGTATGCAGAGTATCGGGAAGAGAATTTTCTCCCTTTTGCTGACTTCGCGAAGCTGCTTCATCTCTATTCTGCGCTCTTCCTTAGTCGTCAGCGCCTTCATTATGGGCGGCTGAATAACAGGAACCAGCGCCATGTAAGAATAAGCGGCAATCGCAATGGCGCCGAGAAGGTCGGGGGCCATAAGTATGGTGACAAGAATGGCGGTGGGGCCGTCCGCTCCGCCGATTATGCCTATGGAGCCGGCCTGCTGAGCGTTAAAGCCGAGTAGTATGGAGCCGATAAACGTAATGAATATGCCAAGCTGGGCGGCAGCGCCCAGAAGGAGCGACTTGGGGTTTGCTATCAGCGGACCGAAATCGGTCATGGCTCCGACGCCCATGAAGATGAGCGGGGGGAATATTCCCATCCTGTTTAGTGTGTAGAAATAGTAAAGCAGCCCGCCCTCCTCAAATATCTCCGAGCCGAAAAGGTTAGAAAGCAGCATACCCATCGCAATTGGAATAAGAAGCAAAGGCTCAAACTTCTTACCAATGGCGAGATAAAGGAGCACGCAGGCTATAACAATCATAACCGCGTTGCGCCAGTCAAACTGAGCTATGCCTGTGCTTTCCAAAAAACGCAACACTGCGTTAACCATAGCTTATCTCCTTTCTTTGGGGTTTCTCAGATCTTTTATTACAGCACGATAAGGGTATCGCCGGTATTTACAGATGCACCAACCGTTACGCTAATCTGGGAAACAACACCATCACAAGGAGCCATAATCTCGTTTTCCATCTTCATTGCTTCGAGAATGAGAAGCACATCGCCCTCTTTAACCTGAGAACCGACCTTAACCTTAATATCAAGAATCGTTCCGGGCATCGGGCAGGTGACAACTGCACCGCCGGCAGGAGCGGGAGCAGGAGCGGGAGCTGCAGCAGGTGTGGGAGCGGGGGCAGGAGTGGGAGCTGCGGCAGTTGCGGGAGCGGGTGCGGGGGCAGGAGCAGGTGCGGCTGCGGGGGCAGCGGCAGGTGCGGAAGCACCGCCTACTTCTTCTACGTTGACAGTATAGGTCTTGCCGTTGACGGTTATGTTATATGTTTTCATAATTATGACCATTCCTTTCACAATTTCTAGGCACAAATCGGCCGCGGTGGCGTTTGTCCATAATGCGCTATGTTTTATCCTGCATAATACGGGAATTGAACACTCAAATCCTTATATAATCGATTAATCTTATAGAGAGCTTCTATCGCGTTACTCTGCGGCTGGAGAAGTTTTCACCCCTGCCGGTCACAACCCAGTTTGAGAGGGCGGGAGCCGATTTTTTCTCTCTTATATTCTTTATTATGACACTGCTTCCGCCTGTCATGGCCGCTATTGCGGCGGTAATAACCGCTATAAGCTCTTCCTCATCCGCCTGCGGAGCCGCAACAACCGGGTTTGCCGCCGGAGCTGGTGCCGGGCTCGGGGCCACCGCAGCAGCCTCCTTAGGTTTCTTTGTCCTGCCGACTGCCGAGCCCATGACTCTGATTGCCAACATGATTATAAGCAGAACTATAAAGCAGGTAAGCAGACCGAGAACCATGACAACAAGCGAACCCAGCAGTTTTTCACCGGTAGACAGGGTCTTTAAAATTTCAGGGTTTTTCATCATTTCAATAATATCCAATGCTACACCTTCTTTCCGTAAGAGGCTATAACTTACAGCGGTATGTTGCCGTGCTTTTTGGCGGGTAGCGACTGTCTCTTGCCCTCGCAGACTGCAAGCGCGTTTATGATGCGGATTCTGGACTCGTTGGGCTCAATTACATCGTCCACATAACCCATGCTTGCGGCCACATAGGGGTTGTTGAACATCTCTTTATATTCGTTTATTTTCTCCTGACGCTTAGCATCGGGGTTCTCGGCCGCTGCTATTTCTCTCTTGAATACGATGTTCGCAGCGCCCTCGGCGCCCATAACCGCTATCTCCGCACTCGGCCAGGCAAAGACCATATCGGCGCCAAGCTCTCTGCAGCACATGCCTATATAGGCGCCGCCGTAGGCCTTGCGGATGATAAGCGTAATCTTCGGCACAGTCGCCTCGCTGTAAGCGTAGAGCATTTTCGCGCCGTGGCGGATGATTCCGTCGTACTCCTGGCCGGTACCGGGAAGGAATCCGGGGACATCGACAAGTGTGAGCATGGGAATGTTGAACGCGTCGCAGCGGCGGATAAAGCGGGCCGCCTTATCGGAAGCGTTGACATCGAGGCACCCTGCCATGAGCTTCGGCTGATTGGCTATTATGCCTACCGTCCTGCCGGCCATACGGGCAAAGCAGGTGATCATATTCTTTGCATAAAGCGGCTGTACGTCGAGTATCTCGCCGTCGTCCACAAGGCTGCGGATGACATCGTACATATCATAGCCCTTGTTGGGGTTGTCGGGCACAATGGTGTCAAGCTCGGGGCAACTGCGGTTTAAATCATCGGTGCAGTAGTACTCGGGCGGATTTTCCGCGTTGTTTGAGGGAAGGTATGACAGGAGGTTTCTAATCTGAGCTATGCAGTCGGCGTCGTTTTCGGCTATGAAGTGCGCAACGCCGCTTCTGCTATTATGTACCTTCGCCCCGCCGAGCTGGTCGTGCGTAACGGTCTCTCCTGTGACGGCCTTGATAACGTCGGGACCGGTTATATACATATAGGAGGTCTTATCCACCATGTATATAAAGTCGGTAATCGCCGGCGAATAAACGGCGCCGCCCGCACAGGGTCCCATGATTGCGGAAATCTGGGGAATGACACCTGAAGAAATCGTGTTGCGGTAGAAAATCTTGCCGAAGCCGGAAAGGGAGTTAACACCCTCCTGTATCCTTGCTCCGCCGGAGTCGAGCAGCCCGACAACCGGGCAGCCGTTGCGCAGAGCCGCGTCCTGCACCTTAACAATTTTCTCGGCATGGTACTCTCCGAGCGAACCGCCGAGGACGGTGAAATCCTGAGCAAAGGCGTATACCATGCGGCCGTCCACCCTGCCGTAACCGGTAACAACACCGTCGCCGGGGGCTTCGGTCTTGTCCATGCCGAAGTAAGTGCATCTGTGTTTGACAAAAGTATCAAGCTCGACAAAGGTACCTTCGTCAAACAGGAGATTGATACGCTCCCTGGCGGTCAGCTTGCCCTTGCTGTGCTGGTTGTCAATACCCTTCTGGCCGCCTCCCGCCCGGATATGTGCTTTTTTCTGTCTGAGCTTCTCTAACTCGTTCATTAATTCACACTCCTCAACTTTTCATAACAGCATCCGTGGATTCCTTTTCTGCTGTCGCTGTTATAGTAATAATCTTACTCTTTTTGGCCGATTTTTTGTATATTCTTTTCGTTATTATAATCTGTTCACTTACTTTAGTAAAGTCATTTTTTTGTATTATTTTTAGATTTTTGTTTTTATATTAATATAGGATTTTATATAAATCAGCGCTCCGGAAAGGATCCAGAGCGCTTAACACAAACCAAAAAAGCGTTAATCTTTGCTTTTTTAGCGCTGTATGGGATTTGTGTTTGGTAAAATTTTGATTTTGCAGCGCTTTAGCCTTGCCTGAAAATATCTTTAAAAGTATATTATCTGAATGCTGTCACCGTCCGCCGACAGGGTAATGCTCCTTAGCGGAGTTGCGTATTTTTCAATGATAACCCCCGCAATCTTATCCTCAATCTCCTTTTGTATAAGCCTTCTGAGATTTCTCGCCCCGTAGGTAACCGAATAGGACTTCTTAATGAGATAGTCAAGCAGGCTGTCGTCATAGGACAGGGTGATGCCCCTCTCCTTCATGCTGTCCTGCAGCTCTTTGAGCATAATCTTGGAAATATCCCTGAAGTTCTCCTCAGTCAGTCTGTTGAAGTAGACGATTTCGTCGACGCGGTTTAAGAACTCCGGACGCAGGAAGTCGTTGAGGGCTTTGAGCACCTTTTCCTTGCCCTGCTCATTGACCGTGCGGTTGAAGCCGACGGTTCCACCCTTCTTATCGCTGCCTGCGTTTGTGGTCATTATAATTACCGTGTTTTCAAAATTGACCGTCTTGCCGTGAGCGTCGGTTATGCGCCCGTCGTCGAGTATCTGCAGCAGTATGTTCAGGACGTCGGGATGCGCCTTTTCTATCTCGTCGAACAATACCACGGAGTAGGGCTTGCGCCTTATCTTCTCGGTGAGCTGTCCCGCCTCGTCGTACCCTACGTAGCCGGGAGGCGAGCCTATGAGCCGCGATACGGTATGCTTTTCCATAAACTCCGACATGTCAAGACGGATAAGCGACTCCGGCGTGTTGAACAGGTCGGCGGCAAGGCGCTTTACAAGCTCGGTTTTGCCGACGCCTGTGGAGCCGACGAATATGAAGGACACCGGCTTGCGCTTTGCCGAGATGCCCACCCTGTTGCGCCTGATGGCGGCGCATACGGCATCGATGGCCTCGTCCTGGCCGATAATGTGCTCCTTAAGCCTCTTGTCAAGCTTTGATAGCCTCTCATACTCGTCTTCGCGGATGTTGGCCGCGGGTATTTTCGTCCAAAGCTCAATAATACGGGCCAGATTGTCGATAGTCAGCTCGGGGGTACCCTTCTTCTTCAGATCCAGGGCCTCGTTCTCAAGTTGTATGTCCCGCCTTCTGATTTCGGCAAGGCGGCGGTAGCTGTCCTCGTTTGCCTCAGTCAAAAGAAGCTCGCGCTCCTTGGCAAGGTCCGCCCTCTCTTTTGCTATCTCGGCAAGCCTTTCGTAATCCGTATTTTTGAGATTGACGTCCGAGCAGGCCTCGTCAAGCAGATCGATGGCTTTGTCGGGCAGGAAGCGGTCCGTAATATAGCGCTCCGAGAGAATGACCGCCTGGCGGCACATCTCATCCGAGATTTTCACGCCGTGGAAACTCTCATAGTATTTCGCAACCCCTTTGAGAATCTCGATTGACTCCTCAATCGAGGGCTCGTTTACAATAACTGGCTGGAACCGGCGCTCAAGAGCCGAGTCCTTTTCGATATGCTTGCGGTATTCCGCGAAAGTGGTCGCGCCTATGACCTGTATCTCGCCCCGGGAGAGCGCGGGCTTTAGAATGTTGGCTGCGTTCATGGAGCCTTCGGCGTCTCCGGCTCCGACTATGTTGTGAACCTCGTCTATGACAAGTATGATATTTCCCTGCTTTTTGACCTCGTCAATAAGGCCCTTCATGCGGCTTTCAAACTGGCCGCGAAACTGCGTCCCTGCGACAAGTGCGGTGAGGTCGAGAAGGAACACTTCCTTGTCCCTCAGCTTATAGGGGGCGTTTCCGTCGACTATGCGCTGGGCAAGCCCCTCGGCTATTGCCGTCTTGCCGACTCCGGGCTCTCCTATCAGGCAGGGGTTGTTTTTCTGGCGGCGGTTTAATATCTGCATCACGCGCTCAATTTCCTCTTCCCTGCCTATTATTCTGTCTATTTTCCCCTCAAGCGCCTTCTGGGTCAGGGATATGCAGTAATTGTCGAGGTACTTGCGTTTCTGGGTGCGCCCCGTTGTCTCGCGCTCCTTGCTGCCCGTGTTGTGGCCGCCGGGCATCTGGGGCTCGTTCCCGGGCCCAGTGTTGAAAAGCCGGTTCAGAAACGGGAAAGTCGCCGTTTTGCCCACATCGAACTCCTCGGGCCCTTCCGCTTCGGTCAGCCCTTCGACTCCGCCGAAGGCCTCCAGCATCTCGTTCGAGATTCCCTCGAGGTCCTCGTCGGAAATACCCATTTTCTTCATTATATCATCGACGGGCTTTATATTAAGTTCCTTGGCGCACTTAAGACAAAGCCCCTCGTTGCTGGACCTTCCGTTTTCCAGTTTTGTTATAAATATGACCGCCACATTTTTTCTACATCTGGCGCATATTGTTGGTTGCATAAATGTTCTCCTTATTACCTAAGCTGTTTTAAAGATTGCATGAGTTTTATATATCTGACGAGATAGCTTACAAACGCGGCCAGCATTACAATTATTGCTACCGAGATCAAGGCTATGGCATAAACTTTAGGAATGTCCTTTATCAGCATCAGCAGCGCACAGACCACGATAAATACAACGGTGGCGCTTTTGCCGATAATGTTCGCCGGGGGCATGTCGGAATACTTCTTATATATCAGGAGCCCGCCAATTGCCATCAGTCCCTCTTTAACGAAGAACACGACTACGGCCCAGGGGGGCACGAGCTTATCAATAGTTATGCAGAGCAAGACGGCAAAAGTCATAATTTTATCGCCCAGAGGGTCGAGTATCCTGCCCAGCTTTGAGACCAGGTTGTACTTTCTAGCTATTCTCCCGTCCAGAAAGTCTGTAATCGCCGCCACTATATATACCCCCGTTGCATACACATGGGAGTTCTCCGAGCCGCTGAAATATACGGCGACAAAAACCGGCACCAGCGCCAGCCTGAACACGGACAGGATATTCGGAATATTCACTAACATCTCTCCCAATCGGTTATACTCCCAGGAATGCCGTGAGTAGGTTGTTGCTCATAAGAAAACTTAGAATATATGTTTTGTTGAGCGTGTCTTCGGGAAACACCTTGCCTAAATAGCGCATCGCCCAGGCTATGGCGAACAGTACCAGCAGCCCTTTAACGGCGCCGAGCACTATGCCTCCCGCGCTGTTTAGAATATCAAGCCCCGGGAGCCTGAAGGCCAGGTTAATGAGATTTGCAAGTATCGCAAACAAAATTATAATGAGCAGAAATACCACTATAAATGTCAGGATATATGTGACAGACTCGGTTAGTTTATTGGCAACGGCCGTCTTAAAGCTTTGGCCCGCATGAGAGAAATTCTCTTTCAAATCCTCGATAATCTTTGCTGCCGTTCCTCTGAAAATGCCCAGATTGAGAAGGCTTCCCATTCCTATTGTGTCCAGCTCGTTCTCCTCGTCCGGCATCTCGCCGGCTTCTATATATTCTTCTCTGGTCTCGGCTACAGATTTATCTACAATCCCGCTTATGAACGGCTCGAGCATCGGAGTAAAATTATGGGAATACTTCCCCGCGACAAAGCCCGCGCCGTAAAAGGCGATTACCAGCGCGATAATGCCGCTGACAGCTTTTACAAAGCCCTTTTTGTAGCCGCCAATTATAAACAGGGCCAGGATGACAAGCAAAACTACATCTATAATAATCGACAGTAGCATGGCCTCCCGCCTTTCTACGTTGAAAATACAACCGCGCCTGAGTTTGTGAGCATAATAACTGAACCGTCCGGACGAGCGAGAACCTGCCTTACATTTGTAACGTCCGAAGCTCTGGCATATTCGGTCAGGTCGCTTCTGTAGACAAGCAGCTCGTCATCGTAGAGGACCGCAAGGTACTTCCCGCAGGCGGATATTGACAGAACTTCCTTCTTTATGTCGATGCTGCCCAAGACGTTTCCGTCCGCCGAGAGCGTAATTATGGAGGCTGCGCTGCCTGTTTTGTACTTTCCAATTACGAGGGTAAGGAACCCCGAGCCGTCCATCGAATAGTCCTTCAAATAACCGTCCGAAAAGTTATAAGATGAAATTAGCTCGGCCCTATCGCTAAGAAAGACGGCGCTGTTTTCTCCAAGCGCGCATATGCGATTAATGCTTAAATACATAAGATCGAACAGCAGGGCGTTTTCCGATATGTAGCTGCCTCTCTCCTCCTGACCGCTCAGCGCAAAGCAGGTAACCTTACTCCCCGAGCTTGTAACCGTCAGCGCCGCCATCCTGTCGCTTATATCGGAAAGGGCGGCGTCTATGAGATAGCCCTCGCCGGAATACCACTTATACACCGATTTGAGCTTGTTGTTGAAGACCGTTACGGCCCCCTTGTAACCCTCTTCTTCAGCGGACAGCGCTATCCAGTCTTCCTTGTTGATTGAGATATTTATTACATTCTCGTCAGTTTTGTGCTTTTCAATACCTTCTTTTATTCCAAGCACATAAAAATCCCTGTTTCCGGGGCTCCATACGACAGCTTTTCCGCTGCCGCCCGACACCGCCGGGTCCTGTAGAATGACGGATTCGGTATCAACCGTTTCGCCGCTTATATCGACAAGCTGCATGCCCGGGCCCGAAGCAATTGCAAGGCCGCCCTCCAGCCAGGCAAACACGCTGTCCGAGTAGACGTCGAACTTAAGCTCCTCGACAGCCTCTTTTTCTCTACTGAACAATAAGTCTCCAATTACCGTACCGGTGAAGCGCTGGCTAAGAGCGTCGTAATTAAGCGATAGAATAACCGCACCTAATACAAGAAGCAGCAGGACCAAAAATGAAACAGCCCTCTTTATAGGGCTTCTCCTGCCTCTCCTGCCCTTATTTTTGTTTGGAGCGTCTCCCAAAAGCATTATAGCACTCCCACACCAAAAAATATACTATAATTTTTTGTCCATCATTCGCCCGACCACACCGTCGTACCATAATTTTGTCAAGTACAGGCCCTGCGGCGGAACCGTCGGGCCGGCAAGGCGCCTGTCGGCGCTCTCAAGTATCTTATTAATGTCGCCTGGCAGTATCTTTCCAAGCCCTGCGTAGATTACCGTACCCGTGATTGCCCTTGCCATATTGTAGAGAAAGCCGTCGGCGCACACTTTAAGCTCTATCAGGTTCCCCTCTTTGGAAACCTCGCAGTAATACACGGTCCTGACCGTGGTTTTTACGTCGGTACCGACAGACCTCACCGCCGCAAAATCGCGCGTCCCGCAAAATGCTGCGGCGGCCTCCTTCATCGCCGTAAGGTCGAGGTGCACAGGGCAGAAGTAGGCCCTGTTTACATACATCGGATTTCGTATGCGGGCGTTGTATATCATATAGGTATATTCTTTCCTTTTGCAGGAGAGTATGGCGTTGAAGTCATCCGGCGCTTCCACAGCGTCCAAAACCGCAATGTCAGGCGGAATTAGGGCATTAATGGCTAGCGGGATTCTGTCCGTGGGAATCGTGGCGTCGGTTCTGAAATTTGCGCAGTAGTTAAGGGCGTGCACACCTGCATCCGTCCGCCCGCAGCCTGTGAGTTTAATAGGCGCCTTGCATATTTTGGTAAGCGCCTTTTCAAGCGTTTCGGCCACGGTGACTTCGTTTTTCTGCACCTGCCAGCCGTGGTAATTTGTCCCGTCGTACATAAGTCTTAAGGCAACATTTCGCACCGCCGATACCTCCGTCATAGACCAAAGCTGGCGAGCGTAATAACGCAGGTGAGCAGAAGCGCACCGGTGGTGAGGCCAACATAATCGCCCCTTTTCATCTTGAGCTGCTTCATCTTTGTCCTGCCCTCGCCGCCGTGGTAGCAGCGGCTCTCCATAGCCACCGCAAGTTCGTCCGCGCGCCTGAAGGCGCTGACGAAAAGAGGCACCAGAAGGGGCAGCATTGCCCTCGCCCGCTCGAATATGTTGCCGGTTTCAAAGTCTGCGCCCCTGGCTTTCTGGGCGCTCATTATCTTGTCGGTCTCCTCTATGAGCGTAGGTATAAACCTGAGCGCTATGCTCATCATCATCGCAAGCTCATGTACGGGAATTTTAATCTTCTTCAGCGGCCCGAGGAGCTTTTCAAGACCGTCCGTGAGGTCTATGGGCGAGGTAGTGTAGGTCAGGAGAAAGGTGCCCATTATCAGCATCGCTATTCGCAGTGCCATAAACACCGCGCTTTTTATCCCAGCGTCGGTTATTTTGAATACCCAGAACCTTACGAGGACGTTGCCGTCGGTGTAAAAAAGGTTCAAAATCGCGGTGATTATGATGATTACCATAATCGGCTTTAAGCCCTTAAACAGCGCCCTCGGCTTTACCTTTGAAACGAGAACGCTGGTTATGAGGAAAGCGAGCATTACGGCGTATGATATATAGTTTTTCGCCACAAAAAGTGCGACAATATATACAAGCGTCAAAACCAGCTTCGTGCGCGGGTCAAGGCGGTGTAGCAGGGTATTGCCCGGGAAGTACTGGCCCAGCGTGATGTCCTTAAGCATGCCTTCGACCTCCCCTCAGCCTAATAAGGTCGGTTTTTAGCTGCTCTATCGTATATGCGGACGGGTCCACGGGCAGCCCCAGTTCGTAAAGCCGCTTGGCAATGCTCGTGACCTGCGGGACGGTAAGGCCCATCTCTGAAAGCTCGTCCCCGCGTGAGAAAATCTCCCTCGGCGTCCCACTCATCTCGATATGACCTTTGTTGAAGACGACTATCCGCTCGACGGTGTTTGCTATCTCCTCCATACTGTGCGTCACCATGATTACGGTGGCGCCGGTGGCACGGTGATAGCGCTTTATGTTGTCTATTATGCTCTCGCGGCCGCGCGGGTCAAGCCCCGCTCCCGGCTCGTCGAGAATAAGCACGTCAGGACGCATCGCTATTACGCCCGCGATTGCGACCCTTCTCTTCTGTCCGCCCGATAGCTCAAAAGGAGAACGGTCAAGGAGCTCGTCGCCTAGACCGACAAACATAGCAGCCTCCCTCACCCGCCTGTCGATTTCCTCCTCGGGCAGCTTCATGTTCTTAGGGCCGAACGCTATGTCTTTGTAGACGGTCTCTTCAAAAAGCTGATACTCCGGATACTGGAAAACAAGCCCGACTTTGAAGCGGATGTCGCGCACCGTCGCCTTGTCCTTCCAAATATCCGTACCCTCGTAGTAAACCTTTCCCTCTGTGGGCTTGAGAAGACCGTTCAAATGCTGGATAAAGGTCGACTTACCCGAGCCCGTGTGGCCTATTATGCCTATAAATTCGCCTCTGGCGGCTTCAAAATTTATGTTCTCTATTGCCACCCGCTCAAACGGCGTCCCTATGCTGTAGCGGTGGCACAGACCCTCTGTTTTTATAATATATGACAAATTCCTTCAATCCTTTTTATAAGCGGTGGATGCCTAATCTGGTCATCCCCATTATGAGAAAACCGCATAAATTGCCTGGGCGCACTCCTCGACGGAGAGGGCTTCGAGAGGAAGATTGAAGCCCTCCTTGTTGAGCTCGTAAATAAGCTCAGTCGTGTCTGGCACATCCAGTCCGTAGGACTTTATCTCCTCGACGCGGGAAAAAACCTCGCTGGGCTTGCCGTCGGCCACGATTTTGCCGTCCTGCATTATAATTAGCCTGTCCGCGTCTACGGTCTCCGCCATGTGATGGGTTATCAGCACCACGGTTATCCCCTGATTGCGGTTTAAATCATGTATGGTTTTAATGACTTCCGCGCGCCCGACTGGGTCGAGCATCGCGGTCGGCTCGTCGAGCACTATGCAGCGCGGGCGCATCGCTATTATGCCCGCTATCGCCACTCTCTGCTTCTGCCCGCCAGAAAGAAGGTGCGGCGCGTGATTGCGAAACTCATACATTCCAACGAGCTTCAGGGCCTCGTCCACACGCCTGCGTATCTCTGAGGGTTCTATGCCGAGGTTTTCCGGCCCGAAGGCCACGTCCTCCTCGACCACATTCGCGACAAGCTGGTTGTCGGGGTTCTGGAACACCATTCCGACCTGCCGGCGAATCTCCAGGACCAGCTTCTCGTCGGAGCTGTCCATGCCGGCCACATAGACCTTGCCCCCCTCAGGGAGGAGTATGGCGTTTAAATGCTTAGCCAGCGTTGATTTGCCCGAGCCGTTGTGCCCGAGCACAGCAACGAAGCTGCCCTCTTTTATGTTAAGACTAATTCCGTCAAGGGCAAGTTCCCTTTTGCTCACATCGGAAACATAGGAGTACCTTAGATTCTCCGTTACAATTATATCCTTATCCTTCATGCTATCTCTCCCAGCGGCAGGTCGCCCCGCAGGGCAGGTTTAGCCCGCTCATGGTAACGGGCAAACCGAGTTCCTCGCTCCTGCTCTTTCCTCCGAAACGCTTTTTGAAAATAGACTGGCATAAATACGTAAGCGTCGAGGGCGAAACGCCCGTCGTATAGGAGTTGAGCACTACAAACAGCGGCTCGTCGCTCAAAACCTCGCGGCAGAGCTCCAAAAAGCGGTAGATGTTATCCTCAAACTTCCATATCTCGCCCGACGGTCCCCTGCCATAGGACGGCGGGTCCATGATTATAGCGTCGTAGCGTCGCCCGCGCCTTATCTCCCGCTCCACAAACTTTGCGCAGTCGTCCACTATCCACCGTATGGGTTTGTCCGACAGTCCGGAGACCTTCGCGTTTTCCTTCGCCCAGGCGACCATCCCCTTGGCGGCGTCGACATGGCATACCGAGGCCCCTGCCGAGGCGGCAGCCAGAGTCGCGGCTCCGGTGTAGGCGAAAAGGTTTAATACGTTTACCGGCCTTCCCGCGGAGCTTATTTTCTCCCTGATGTAGTCCCAGTTTACGCTCTGCTCGGGAAAAAGGCCGGTGTGCTTGAAATTCATCGGCTTAATATTAAAGGTCAGGTCCCCATATCTTATCTTCCAGCTTTCGGGCAGCTTCCTTATCTCCCAGGAGCCGCCCCCGCTGGAAGAGCGGGTATATTTTGCACCGGGGCTTTGCCAGCCTTTGTGCTCGCGCGGCGTGTCCCAGATTGCCTGGGGGTCGGGGCGCACCAGTATCTCCCTGCCCCACCGCTCCAGCTTTTCACCCCTTGAGCAGTCTATCAGTTCAAAGTCCTCCCATTTATCTGCAAACCACATCTCGGTCTCCTTGTGCTGTGTCTCTAAGTTTGGTTATCTTATGATATATTGGCACTGTTCTCCTGCCCCCGGCAGGGGCGAGAAAGAAGATTTCGCAATTATACGATGCCCGTAAAGTCATATGCCTAAAAAAGGTCTTCTTGATATTATAGCACCGGCAAATATGGCAGTCAAATAATAATATGTTAACATATTCTAATTTTTTGTATTTTTTTGGTGTTTTTATGGTTTGCGGATACGGCAATATTATGTGAACTATTTTATTAATTTCTCTGGACACCTTCTGCATATTTTGGTAAAATGCTTATTAAGATTTTTGTTTTCGTTTAAAGAGAGTGAGTCAAGTGGGAATGAGGAAACTATATTCAGTCTTGTCGATTTTTACCCTGTCCGTGCTGATTATGGCTTTTTCGGCCGCATGTGAATATTCGGCGGCAAATACACCGGAGCCAACAGCCACTCCCATTTTGACCGCGACACCCATACCAACGCCAACGCCGAAACCGACACCGACGCCGACTCCGACGCCGACCCCCGTCTATAGCTATACCTCGGCGGAGGGCACCCCGCTTTTCGACTACAAATGCGGTATGCCGGTACCGGAATCGGAAGAGGTGTCGGACGATTACTTCTACGACGCTGCGTTTTTGGGCGACTCAAGAACCGACGGATTTAAGCTCTGGAGCGGAATTCGCGGGGCCGATATTTTTTCCGCCAAAAGCATATCGGTTTACAACATATTCACCTCAAAGGAGGTCAAGCTTCAGGACGGGGCCTACGGAACCCTCCTGCAGGCCTTGGACCAGAAGGACTACAAAAAGGTCTATATAATGCTGGGGATAAACGAAATCGGCTACACGGCAAGCAGTTTTTATACCAGCTACTGCAAGCTTGTTGACACGGTTATAGAGTCCCAGCCCGACGCCGTCATCTATGTGCAGGCAATTATTCCCGTCACGAAATCCCTCTCGGATTCAAGTAACATCTATAATAACGAGCGCGTAAAATCGTTCAACGAAATGCTCTCTCAAATGTGCGAGGAAAAGGAAGTACACTACATTGACACTTTTTCCGCTTTTGCAAACGAGGATTTTGCGCTCCCCGAAGAGGCAGCATTTGACGGGGTTCATTTGGTAAAAGGGTATTGCGAAACCTGGCTTTCCTACCTGAAAACGCACACGGTAGCGCCTGTCAAAGACGAGAAGATAGTCAAGCTCGACATACCCAAACACGATAGTACGACTATAGCGACTATCAGCTAAAAGGAAGTGTGAAATTTGAAAAGACTGCTTGTTGCGGTGCTCGCAACTTTATTACTGCTGGCCCTGTTCGGCTGTTCCGAAAAAAAGGAGCTTGATATTGACAAGCTGTCGGAGGAGCTTTTAAGCGGCGGAGTTTTCAGCGAAACGCTTGAGCCCGTCGAGCTTGACATCCTCGGTTACATCTACGACGTATCGGAAGACGATTACGCCGAGGCGGCGGTCTACTGTTCTTCCGGGGCGACCGCGGACGAGCTTGCAATTTTCAAAGCAAAGGATGCGGACGCGGCAAAGAGGATAGCCGAGGCTGCACAGCAGCGTATCGAAGAGCAGATAAGGGGCTTTAAAAACTATGTCCCAGCCGAGGTCCCCAAACTTGAAAAAGCATATCAGACCACTTACGGAGACTATGTTCTGCTCTGCGTATCGACCGACCCGGAGACCGCCAACACAATTATAGCCAAATACATCAAATAACATTTGGGCATATCCAATCACGGATATGCCCATTTCTTATTATTTCTTTCGTAAGTGCGTAATATAAAGTCAAAGCCTCAGGGTCTCGCCCAGATAGTCCTCATAGTAGCTTATTATCTGGCACGACAGGAGGAAGTCCTGCTGGAGCCTCCCGTCCTCCAAATCCAGGCCGATAAGCTCCTTTATCTGGTTTATCTTGTAGAAAACCGTGTTGCGGTGCATATGCATGACTTCAGCGGTCCTGACGAGGTTCCGGTCGTTCATAAGATAGGCGTAGAGCACATCTCGCAGATTGTTGTTGTGCTGCCGGTCGTATCTTGAAATTTTGACCACGGCCGGATGACCCAGATACAGGATGTCATTGTTCCCGTGTATCTCCTGAAAGCGGTGGGCAAACATATCAATAAGCACATATGTGGCGTACTGCCCATAGTGGAAAACCCGGGTTTTCAAATCAGTTTTGTGGCGCAGTTTCTTTGCGACGACCAGGGCATGGCGCGTCAGGAGATACTGGGTGCGAATCTTAGTTATGTCGCTGGTCGAGTGCCCGACGCACATATAGCCGTCATAGGGCGCCAAAATCTCGTTAATTCGCTTCTCGTCTATCTCGACGTTGAATATCCTTTCATCCTCGCATATGAGTATTACAATTTCCCCTCTGAAAAACGCCATATTGTAGTCGGGGAACACATCTCGGAGCTGCGCGAGTATAAAGTCGTAGGGGATTAGATTTTTGTCGTCAAACGTAACAACGGCAATTCTCCGCCTTTGCTTTATCGGGTACGGCAGCGCCTCAAGCCTTTCGAAAATCTCCGGGGCGGTCATGATTTTTTGCTCAATAATATCGTGCAATAAAAGGGCAAAATCCGATGACTGCCCCGTATCGTACTGCTTGACTATGGTAATTAAGAATCTGATATTATCCGCGGTCTGCTTTAGTATGTATTCATAATCAAGCGCCCCGCCCGACTCGTCAATCATTAGCAGGTATGCAAGAGCGTTTCCTTCATGTGCTATCGAGTAAAAATGCAAATGCCGCCCCTGCTTATCCTCAAAAGAATGATAATATGCACCCTCGGCGGATAACCGGCTCACAATGTCCTCCCTTGTGAGAATATCGGCCTTAATAAGTTTCTCGGACCACTTTCCGCAATCTCCCGCGCATTTTATTACGTGAAAGGAGGGGCTGAGCATAAACACGGGGCAGCCGGACAGCTCCGCCGCAATCGAAATATACTTCTGCAAATCACGGCGGCTGCAGCTTGCTTCCAGAAACCTTTGCGCCTGCTTCTGATACTGGAGCAGAATGCCGCTTATTATGTTTCCCACAGCGTACGGTGAGAGCTTTGTGCATATAAGCGCCATTTCGCGCTCTGTGCATATCTCCCTAAGCTCCTCAAGCACTGGAGCTTCCGCGCTGCCGCCCGTGATAAGGGCGGTGTTTTTTTCTATCTTCCGAATGCCCGGGATAAGCCTTCTCGCCTCCTCGGGCCTAGCGACATAAACCCGGCTGCTGAGAAGCTCGGACTGAGCCTCAAGGAACTCCATGTTTTCCACGTCGTTTTCGATAAGGGAAATGTTTGTCTTTAATATTATGTTGTCCCCTATCCGATCAAGAATAAATGACAATCTTAAAATAAGTATCGCCCCCCGGTAGAAGAATTCTTCCTTCCCTGCTTATATATTAACCTAATTTCATTGCTCTTACATTATCATAATTAAATAAAAAAGAGATAAATGAATTGTGAACGAGTGCACAAATATTTTATATCCCTTGTATTGCTTATACAAAAATACTGGCAATACTCTGTGGATATTGTAATAATGTTAGAAAACTGCTATCATACAAGTGCAAACAATATGCAAACTGCGTGAATTTTACTGGTCCATCTTAACAGAATCCAGGTGTTTAACGCAGTTCTTCCTAGTATCAATTATATTTTATCATAAGGAGGCTGCATGATGACAGATAGAGTGAAACGCATGATTGAAAGCCTGCGGATAAACAAGTACCCTCTTTGCATTGAAAAATTCCGTCTGGCTAACGAATCACTGGACCAAACAGCCGGCGAGCCTATGATAACTCGCCGCGCGAAACTGCACGCCCATATTCTGGACAACATCACTATTTTCATTGAGGACGACGACCCGATAGCGGGCGTAGGCGCCAGCAAGCCCTTCGGCCTTGAAATGGAATACGAGTACGGGGTATGGACTCCCGAAGAGGTCGAGTCTCTGAAAAGCGAGATTTACACCATCGACCCCGAAGACGAGAAAGAGCTGTATGAGCTCAACAAGAGATTTGCCGGCAACAGCTTAAACAGCAACCTGGTCGACGCGCTGTCCGAATCTCTTGCCTATAACGACCGTCTGTGGCCGTTCATGAAATCGGGCGTTATACTGCCCCCCTGGAAAGACAAAAAGCAGGGCTCCGGCGGCGGGTTCGCCATGTCGGGAATGGGTCTCGGCCCCGGCTTCTTCCTTATTTGCATCGACTACGCCAGAATCCTTAACGAGGGCGCAAAGTCGATTATTGAGGAAGCAAAGCAGTGCCTTAGGGATTTGAGATACTACTCCGGCGACAGCATTAAGCAGCGCCAGTACTGGGAAGGCGTCATAACGGTTTTCGAGGCCTGGGTACGCTGGGCTAACCGATATGCAGACCTGGCTGAGAAGATGGCCGCGACGGAAACAAGGCCCGAGCGCAAGGCAGAGCTTCTCGAGATGGCCCGCGTCTGCCGCAAGGTGCCCTATGAGCCTGCGGAGACCTTCAAGGAGGCAATGCAGTCGTTCTGGTTCACCTTCCTGCTTGCCTGCCCCTCTCCGACCACAAGCGCCGGCCGCTTTGACCAGTATATGTATCCTTTCTACCGCAAAGACATTGACAGCGGCAAGATAAGCAAGGAAGAAGTGCTCGAGTGGCTTGAGATTCTGCGCTGCAAGGTCATGAAGATTAACCGCGTATCCGGAAAGGCCAACCGCGCCAAGAACGCCGGCATGGCCAAGTGGTACAACTGGACCATCGGCGGCGTAAAGGCCGACGGCAGCGACGCAACAAACGAGCTTTCGTATTTGCTGCTTGACGCCGCACTTGAAACCCGGCTGCCACACCACACCCTCACCGTTCGCGTACATGAGAACACCCCGCCCGAGTTCATGAAGAAAGCTCTTGAGGTGGTCAGAACCGGTATCGGCATGCCCGCATTCCTCAGCGACAAAAGCTACATCAAGTTCTTTACCATGAACGGCGTTCCGGTGGAAGACGCCAGAGACTACTGTGCAACCGGCTGCGTTGACGGCAATATTCCCGCAGTCACGCGTTCGCAGGTTGTCGTATTCTTCATAATTCCCCAGGCGTTTGACATCTTCTTGCACAACGGATACTGCCGCTATACAAAGGAAAAGGTCGGCATAGAGACGGGCGATGTAACACAGTTTAAGACCTTTGATGAATTCAAGGAAGCCTTCTATAAGCAGTTTACCTATCTCATGCACATGGCATGCGAGAGGAACAACGTCGAGCTTATAGCCGAGCGCGAGCTCTTCCCCGACCCGTTCCGCAGCGCTCTCATGCGCGACGGCGTCAAGGAAGGAAAGGACCTGCTTGACCGCAGGTTCGACTTTGAAAACAGCAGCCTGCTCGGCGCAGTCGGCGGCGTAAACGTAGGCGACTCTCTTGCCGCTATCAAGAAGCTCATTTTTGAAGAGAAAAAGTACACCTTAAAGGAACTTCTGGACGCTCTGGACGCAGACTGGGAAGGATACGAGGAGATGCGTCAGGACTTCCTGAACGCTCCGAAGTACGGCAACAACGACGACTATGTCGACTTGCTCGTCGCCGAGATTTACAAGTTCTTCTCGGATACCTGCTACAGCATGCCGAATGCGTACGGCGGAACCGTTGTCCCGAACGCCATCTCGATTTCGGCGCACCAGCCCGGCGGTTCCGTGGTGGGCGCTACTCCCGACGGCCGCAAGGGCGGGGAGATACTCGCCGACGCCTCCCTCTCGCCAGAGCAGGGTAAGGACAAAAACGGACCTCTCGCCGTTTTGCAGAGTGCGATGAAGGTTGACGCGGACCCGTATCAGGGAATGCTCCACAACATGAAGTTCCACCCCTCCGCCCTCAAAACAGAAGAGGACCTTGAAAAGCTCGGCAGCATGATAAAGACCTACCTGACAAACGGCGGAAAGCACATCCAGTTCAACGTTGTCAGAAAAGAGGACATGATTGAAGCCAAGGAGGTTCCCGAGAAGCATCAGGACCTCGTCGTTCGAGTGGCGGGTTACAGCGCCTACTTCGTAAGGCTCACCCCGGGCGTACAGGATGAGGTTATTAACAGAACCGCTTTTGAAAATGTTTAATCCCAGCTGTTGAATGGCGATTATCCCAACATCCTCACATCGGCAGTGTTTTAATTTTGCATCAGGCGGTAATAGCAGACGGGGCGGCAGATGCCACCCCGTTTTGCATTCGTAAACCTGACGCTCTCAGGTATCCCGCGTTTAATTAAATATGCTTAACTATATATGTGGAAGGTTTATTTAATATCGCCACAGAAAAAGACGGTGCGGTAATTCGCCCCGTCTTTACTTTTGGATGTAATTATCCGTACTTCCCTGCCGGAAATTCAGTTAATGCTGTTTTCCGCTTCTTCGAGGGATTTATAACCCGTGAGAAGCACGGTTTCCTCGATAACAGCCTCGTAGAGATTGCTGCCTTGCGCGGCATTTTCCCTGTAAAGCTTGTCAAGCAGCCTTAAGGTCCTTTCACCGTAGGTCAGGAGCTCTCCCCTGTGATAAGTCTCCGCCGATGTGAGCCAGGGGCTGTCGCAGCTTCTGTGTATCGGCCTGCCGAGGGAAGCAAGCTTTGGATATTTCCTTTGGAACTCCTCCGCCCACTCTACGGTCTGCCGAACAAGCGAGGCTACCAGCGCCTCCTTTTCCGCTGTCACAGGCGGGAGCAGATACCTGATTCTCTCATATTCCTCCGGAGCGGTGGACTCCATCATATAGGCATATTTCTCCGCAATAAGATTTCTCCCCGAGGCCTCGGCGGATTTCAGGTCCTCAAGATAGCTCTCAAGAGAATTCTCGTCCCAGACAGTGAACTGAGCGGTGCGCATCAGGGCAAACTGCTCCCTGTCCTCCTGACAGGACGCTTTTCCGCCCTCGTTCTGAGTGGTGCTGAACATCTCCCACTCAATGTCCAGTATAGCCTTAAGCTTATCTGACAATCATGTCGCCTCCTTAAAGGTCCGCGTCATTCGCCCAGAAGCTTCTCCCTGACCTTTAGGCAGCTCTGATACAGCGGGCTCTGCTCGCCCATCTCCTGACAGAATATTTCAATGGCCTGGTCCAGATATAACGCAACCTTGTCCTTCTCGCCGAGCCCGTGAAGGGCGAAGGCGAGATTGCTGAGCGTCGTGGCTAATACATAGCCGTTATTCGGCAGGTCATTTATAAGCGCAAGTGCCTTTTCAAAGAGCTCCCTTGCCTCCTCATAGCGCTTCATGTCCTGATAGACTAGGCCCTTGTTGTTAAGACAGCTTGCATAGAGCTCGGGCGGGGCCTTTTTTTCACTGGTTTCGTAGAGCTTCTGCGCCTCATTGAACATCTCAAGAGCCCTGTCCAAATCCCCGGCAAGCCTGTAAAGCCCGGCCAGATTGTTGAGCGTCGTCGCATAATCAAGGCTCGTGAAGTCCTGTATAGACTCATGCAGGTTTTTCGCAAGCAGGAAAGCCTGCTCGCCCTTGTCAAAGATTCCCCTGCTCCGGTAGAAGCCGCCGAGCTCGTTTAAAATGGCGCTCTGCCCGAAATAATCGTCGGGGTGCTCCTGCTGGAACGCGCTTAGTGTCTCGTTGAGCCAGACTTCAAGCTCCTGGTCGTTCATTATCGTGGCGTTCTTATCATACTCGGCAAAAACTTCCCAAACAGTCATATTAACTCCTTCGCCGACTTGTCGGCTAAATTTCAATCAGCCCCCGATAACGGCATTAAGCCCATAAGACGCTATT
This sequence comes from Clostridiales bacterium, assembly GCA_012838345.1. Taxonomy (GTDB): domain Bacteria; phylum Bacillota; class Clostridia; order Oscillospirales; family Oscillospiraceae; genus DUPK01. Next base: position 36,959 of record DUPK01000005.1, read on the forward strand.
AGGGCCCTCAGCTCCTCCATGTGCTCGTCGGTGGGCACGTCGGTGGTGAAGGTGACTTCCTGCTCCATACGCTCCGTCTTCGACTCGCCCAGATGGTGATAGGGCAGCAGATGCACCTTGACGTCTTTTCCGAGATTTTCGACTATGAACCGGGCAAGGGCATCCATGTTCTCCTTGCTGTCGTTGTAGCCCGTGATTGTGGGCACTCTTGCGGCCATGGGCTTTTTGGCTTCATGGTAGACTTTTATCGCGTTTTCAAGTATCAGCTCGTTGCCGACGCCCGTGCCTTCCTTGTGCTTTGCACTGTCCATATGCTTGAAATCGTACAGCACAAGGTCGGTGTATTCCAGTATTTTGGAAAATACCTCCCACTTGGCAAAGCCGCAGGTCTCAATCGCGGTGTGCAGGCCGGCATCCTTGCAGAGCTTGAGGATGGCATAGGCAAACTCGGGCTGCATGAGCACCTCGCCTCCGCTTAAGGTCACGCCGCCTCCGGAGGTCTTGTAAAACAGCTCGTCCTGGCGCACCCTCTTTACAACCTCCCCGGCCGTCTTTGTCTCGCCGACAATTTCTCTTGCGTCGGTCGGGCATACCTTTACACATTCCCCACAGACGGTGCACTTGCTGCGGTCCGTCACGGCCTTGCCGTCAACTATTGTGATGGCGCCTTTGGGACAGGCCGCCACGCATCTGCCGCAGCCGATACATTTTTCCGCGATGAAGAAAAGCTTCGGCTCAAGGGTGACGGACTCCGGGTTCTGGCACCACAGGCAGCGAAGCGGGCAGCCTAGGAAAAAGACCGTTGTGCGAATTCCCGGACCGTCGTGTATGGAATATCCCTGAATATTAAAAATCTTGCCTTTTACGTTTGTCAAATCTTCCATAATTGTTACCTCGCGTGTTTATTTTTCTTTCTGCTTGCTTAAATTATAACTCATTGCATACACGCGCGCAATTCGGGCCGGAATTCTTGTACTTAGCGCACATTAAAGTAAGTGTTTGTTGTGTTAAATATCCTGTTTATCTATCCCATTTGGCAATCAGGGCCTTAATCTCCTTGGTAAACTGTCTCAGGTCCTTGTTGGCAACGCCCTTATTGCGGAAAATAACCTCAAGCAGCATCTCTCCCATACGCCTGAGCTCGGCGAAAACGGGAGACTCCGGCTCGGCCGGCTTCTTCTTCTCGGGAGTGAAGCCGGGGCTGAGAATCGTGTTTGTTCTAAGGTCATAGACCTCGCTGAACTCCGGCGCGTGGGCGTCAACGCCCATATTTCTGAGCGTATCGACATAATTATCTATAGCCTCTTCGTAACCGTGCACCACAAAAACATGCTTCGGCTTGGGGTTATAGGCGGATACCCAGCCTTTAAGCCCCTCGAGGTCGGCATGCGCGGACATGCCCTTGAAATTGACTATCCTCGCCTTGACCGCAATCTCCTCGCCGAAGAGCTTTACCTTTTTTACCCCGTCAAGTAGCATTCTGCCAAGGCTCCCCTCTGCCTGATAACCGACGAACACCACCGCGCACTCAGACCTCCACAAGTTGTGCTTGAGATGGTGCCTTATGCGTCCGGCATCGCACATTCCGCTGGCCGAGATTATGACTTTCGGAGTCATGTCGTCGTTGAGCGCGCGTGACTCATCCGTCGTCTCCGTAAGCCTCAGGTTTGGGAAGCACAGCATGCACTCTCCGTCAAGTACGAGCGCCTTGGCCTCTTCGTCCATATAGCCCGTGAGGTCGCCGCTGAAAATCTCGGTTGCGCGCCTTGCCAGAGGGCTGTCGACATAGACATCGAAATCCGGCTTGCTCCTGACAAGACCGCGCTTTTTTATTTCACGGAAAAAGTAGAGAAGCTCCTGGGTTCTGCCGACCGCGAAGGCGGGTATAATCACGTTGCCGCCCTTTGCAAAGGTCTCGTCCAGAATCTCGGCAAGCCCCTCTATGTACTCGCCCTCGCCTTCATGGTATCTGTTGCCGTACGTGCTTTCGCTGACCACATAATCGGCCTCTTTGATATAGGTCGGGTCGCGGATGATGGGCTGATTAATGTTCCCTATGTCTCCCGAAAATACGATTTTCTTGGTGACATCTCCCTCGGTAATCCACAGCTCTATGAACGCAGAGCCGAGAAGATGGCCGGCGTCCTGGAAACGGCCCTTGAGGCCTCCAAATATCTCAAACTCCCGGTTGTAATCATAGGTTCTCACGAGCTTCATGCAATTGAGTACGTCCTGCGCGGTATAGAGCGGCTCCTTTGGCTCCCGCCCTGCGCGCTTGCCCTTCTGGTTTTCCCATTGGGCCTCCATTTCATGGATATGGGCGCTGTCAAGGAGCATTATGTTCAAAAGCTCCGCGGTGAGCCTTGTCGTTATTATCTCTCCCCGAAAACCCTTCTTCACCAGAAGCGGCAGGCGCCCCGAGTGGTCAATGTGAGCGTGTGTGACCAGCACATAGTCTATTTCCGCGGCATTGAATGGGAATTGCTCGTTGTCGATCTCGTCTCTTCCCTGCTGAAGTCCGCAGTCTATTAGCACACTCTTTCCGCCCGTGTCAAGGCGAAAACAGCTCCCCGTAACCGCTCTGGCGGCACCGTAAAAAGTAAGCTTCATATAATTATCCCCTATTTATACAGTTTCTCAAATAGTGCATTATGTATCTTCTTCAGATAAAAGTTATTGTTCCTGTCTGGGCTTTACCGAATCGTCGTTGAAAATCCAGTCGCGGACGCTTGTCACCGTGTAATCGTCCTCGCTGATGCGGCAAATAACCCTGTGTATCCCCGCGTTTATAATCAGCCGCCTGCACATGGTGCAGGGCGTGGTGTCGCTTAATATTTCGTCGGTTTTTGCGTCTCTTCCCGCAAGATAGAGCGTGCTTCCTATCATGTCCGAGCGAGCCGCCGAGATTATTGCGTTTGCCTCGGCATGGACGCTCCGGCAGAGCTCATAGCGCTGTCCGCTGGGAATCTGAAGCGTCTCTCGCGCGCAGTACTGGGTATCAATGCAGTTTAACCGCCCCCTGGGCGCGCCGTTATATCCCGTGGCTATGATTTCGTCGTTTGCGACGATTATGGCGCCGTAGCGGCGGCGCAGGCAGGTAGACCTCTTAAGAACAGCGTCCGCAATGTCGAGGTAGTAGTTTATCTTGTCCTTGCGTTCCATTTCTTTTCCTCCGTAATACTGCGTTCTTTTTACAGGTTGATTTTTATATATTTAGTCGCGTTGCGCTTATCGCTTAATTATCACGGGGCCTGGAGTTGTATTACACTTTTTAATGCCGCACAACGAAAAGCGGCATATACTAAGGCCGAAATTTACGCTGGATTTTGGCGCTGCAGATTTCCAAATCTATGGCGGTAAATCTAAGAATTAAACCTTGAGCGCCTCGTCCTCTCCCGCAATCGCCTCAGGATAGCGCTCCAGAATCGGCTTTACATAATCGCGGATTAGTTCCGTAACCTGCGAGGGCGCACGTCCGATATAAGCCTCCGGCCTTATCTCCGCCAGGATTTCCTCTTTTGTAAGCCCGAACATGGGGTCTGCGGCAATCCTGTCAATCAAATCGTTGGGCTTGCCCTCTTCCTTGACAACTTTGCCCGCCTGCATTGAGTGGACCCTTATCCTCTCGTGGAGCTGCTGGCGGTTCCCGCCGCGCTTAACCGCGCTCATCATGATGTTTTCGGTCGCCATAAAGGGTAACTCCTCCAGAACGTGCTTTTCTATGACCTTTTCATAGACCTTTATATTGCTTACGATATTGAGATATATATTCAGGATGGAATCCACCGCGAGGAAGGCCTCGGGTATTGAAATTCGGCGGTTTGCCGAGTCGTCGAGCGTGCGCTCAAGCCACTGGTTGTACTGCGTCATTGCCGGATTGAGCGTATCGGCTATGACATAGCGCGCCAGAGCGCAGATGCGCTCGCAGCGCATGGGGTTTCTCTTGTACGGCATGGCGGAAGAGCCTATCTGCTTGCCCTCAAATGGCTCCTCAAGCTCCTTGAGGTGGGCAAGCAGCCTCATGTCGGTTGCAAATTTGCCCGCGCTCTGCGCAATGCCGGACAAAACGGAGAGCACAAAGTAATCCATCTTCCTCGTATAGGTCTGGCCCGAGACGGGGACGTAAGCGTCAAAGCCCATCTCCTCGGAAATGAGCTCCTCAAGGAGTCTTATTTTTTGCTCGTCGCCGTCAAACAGCTCCATAAAGCTCGCCTGAGTGCCGGTCGTGCCCTTTGAGCCAAGCAGCCTTAGCGAATCAATCCTGTGCTCAAGCTCATCAAAGTCGAGAATAAGGTCGTAAAGCCAAAGCGAGGCCCTCTTTCCCACCGTTGTAAGCTGGGCGGGCTGAAAGTGCGTAAAGCCGAGCGTCGGAAGGTTCTTGTACTCGTCGGCGAATTTGGAGAGCCGCGAAATGAGCCTTACAAGCTTGCTTCGCAGCAGTATGAGCGCCTCGCGCACAATGATTATGTCGGTGTTGTCGGTGACATAGCAGCTCGTCGCGCCGAGATGTATTATGGGCATGGCCCTAGGGCAGACCTTGCCGAAGGCATGCACGTGCGCCATCACGTCGTGCCTCAGCTCGCTTTCCATCTTCGCGGCGTATTCGTAGTCTATATCGTATATATGGGCCTCCATCTCTTCTATCTGCTCGTCGCTGATTGGAAGTCCAAGCTTCTTCTCGGACTTTGCCAGCGCAACCCAGAGCTTCCGCCAGGTCGAAAACTTCTTGTCCGGCGAAAACAGATAGAGCATGTCCCGGCTCGCGTATCTCGACGCCAGCGGGGTTTCGTAGACGTTCTTGCTAATTGGGACCCTCTCCTTATGCATAGAATTAGCGTAGGGCATATGCGCCCTACGCTAATTATAGCTTATTTATTATTACTTTTCCACATCTTTTAGAAATTTCTCAAGCCTGTCTAAGCCCTTGTCGATGTCCTCCATCGATGCAGCGTAGGTCCAGCGCAGGTAGTTCGGAGCGCCGAAGCCGCTGCAGGGTACCACCGCGACTCCCTCCTTTTCAAGCAGGGCCATCGCAAAGTCGTCGCCGTCCTTGATGTAGGTGCCCGCAATGGTCTTTCCGACGAGCTTTTCGACATTCATCATGATGTAGAACGCACCGTCGGGGTTTAAGCAGCTCACATACTCCATGGAATTTACGCGCTTTACTATGTGGTTGCGGCGCTGCTCAAACACCTTGCGCATCTCCTCAACGCTTTCCTGGTCACCGAGCAGCGCCTCCTCGGCCGCATACTGCGAAATCGTGCTCGGCGCGCTCGTCGAATGGCTGAGGAAATTGGCCATAACCTTTGCTATCTGCTTGTTGGCTAGAGCATAGCCGATACGCCAGCCGGTCATCGCGTAGGACTTGGATACGCCGTTTATAATGATTGTACGCTCCTTGGCGTCCTCACTTAAAGAGGCAAAGCTTACAAACTCTTTTCCGTCGTAGACAAGCCTATAGTATATCTCGTCGGAGATTACATAGATGTCATGCTTTTTGCATACTTCCGCAATCCCGGCAAGCTCGTCGCGCGAGTAGAGCATGCCCGTCGGGTTCGAGGGGTTGTTGAGAATAAGGGCCTTTGTTTTATCTGTTATCGCGCCCTCAAGCTGGGAGGCGGTTATTTTGAATTGGGCGCTCTCGCCAGCGTATATTTCAACGGGTACTCCACCCGTCATCTTAATGGATTCATAATATGTAACCCAATAAGGTGCCGGAAGTATTATCTCATCTCCGGGGTTTGTAATAGCCGCCAGGGCGACATATACATTGTGCTTTGCGCCGCTTGCGACAACCACCTGGGTAAAATCGTAATCGAGGTCGAAGTCTTCCTTGAAGCGCTTGCATACGGCGCGGCGGAGCGACTCGGTGCCCGCGGCGGGGGTGTACTTCGTAAGCCCCTTTTCTATCGCCCTGATGCCCGCAGCTCTTATATTGTCGGGAGTCTGAAAATCTGGCTCGCCCGTACCGAAACCGACAATGTCGGCTCCTTCACTTTTCAGCTTTTTAGCCAGGCTATCTATCGCCAGGGTCGTCGAAGCCCGGACTTCAGATGCCGCATATGACAGTGGTTTCATGATGTTCCTCCGTACTAACGCTTAAATTTTACAATATTATATTAGCATTCCTGCAAAATTGCAACAGCCAAAACACAATTTTTATTAATTATGAAATATTCATCAACTTGTAATTCAATTTTGTCATTTTTTCTCCAAAAATCGTTATATTGTTCAAGATAAAATAATAAATTACAATTGACAGGAGAAAACTTCCGTGGTAGACTGTGAAAAACCTAATTTTCCGGAGGCACTAATGCTTAACTTTGTTACCGGCATAATTATTATAATCAGCATTATCATTATTATTATTGATAATGCCGATTTGCGTTGTGCTGGAAACGAGGTTAATACCTAAGCAAAAGGGTATCGTTAAACCAAGTCTTGCAGCAGACGCTGCAAGACTTTTTTGTTTACCTTTTTTGCAAAATCTTAAGTTTTGGGAGGAGCCATATGTCCAACGAAATCAAGCTGATAGCCAAGAGAATTAAGGAACTGCGCTCAATCTTTGACGTTTCCGCCTCTGAGATGGCCAGGGTTACCGGCCTTAGCGAGGCGGAATACCTGGAAATGGAAAGCGGGACCAGGGATTTGTCTTTTACGTTCCTGCACAAGTGCGCCCAAAGGTTCAACATTGATATTTCCGAGCTTGTCACGGGCGACATGCCGAAGCTGTCGAAGTACACTCTCTCCCGCGCTGGCGAGGGTATGCCTATAAAGCGGCGCGAGGGCTTTGACTACCAGCACATAGCCCCCCTTCTGCGCGACCGCTTGGCCGACCCCTTTGTGGTTACGGCAAAGTACAGCCGCAAGCTGGAGGAAGAGCCCATAGCCCTCTCCACGCACGGCGGTCAGGAGCTGAACTATGTGCTCTCGGGCAGGCTCAAAATCCAGATTGACAATCACATCGAAACGCTCGGAGCGGGCGACAGCGTATATTACAACGCGAGTATCCCGCACGGCATGGTAGCCATCGGCGGTGAGGACTGCGTCTTTATCTCGGTCGTTATCAAGGGCGAGAGCACCGGAGACGATTACAAATACGTACCCGTTGACCTCTCGGCTCAGGCCGCCGCACAAGACTACTTAATTTATAAGAAGTTTGTAAGCGAGACCCTTGACGAAAACGGTTTTCTTAAGGATATTACCTTTAATCCCCCGGCAAACTACAACTTTGCCTTTGACGTTCTTGACGAGCTTGCAAAGAAGTGCCCGGACAAGTCGGCAATGGTCTGGCTGTCGAATACTAAGGAAAAGCGCGTTTTCACTTTTGCCGAAATCTCCAAACTCTCCTCAAAGGCAGCCAACTACCTCAAATCCCTCGGCATCGGCAAGGGCGACAAGGTCATCTTGGTCCTCAAGCGCCATTACCAGTTCTGGTTCATTCTCAACGCCCTTCACAAGCTGGGCGCCGTTGCAATCCCCGCGAGCAATCTCCTTACGGCGCACGACTTTGAATATCGCCTGAACGCCGCGGGCATCAAGGCCGCCATCTGCACCGTTGACAATGATATTCCAAAGCACCTCGACGAGGGCAGCGTGAATGCTCCAACGCTTGAAGTAAAGATTAGCGTTAACGGCAAGGTCGAGGGCTGGCACGATTTTGACTCCGAGTTCGAGGCCTATCCCGACACCTTCGAGCGCCCCGCGGACCAGTCCATAGACGACCCCATGCTCATGTACTTCACCTCCGGAACAACCGGCCACCCGAAAATCGCGGTGCATTCTTTCGCCTACCCGCTCGGGCACATCGTTACCGCCAGGTACTGGCACAACGTAGATCCGAACGGCCTGCATTTTACCGTTTCGGATACCGGCTGGGGCAAGGCGGTATGGGGCAAAATATACGGCCAGTGGATGTGCGAGGCCGCCGTATTCACCTATGACTTTGATAAGTTTGACGCCCAGGATATGCTGCCTCTCTTTAAAGAGCACAACATAACCACCTTCTGCGCTCCCCCGACAATATACAGGTTCTTTATAAAAGAAGACCTGAAGAGCTACGACTTAAGCTCACTGAAATATGTCACCACCGCGGGAGAGGCGCTCAACCCCGAGGTTTGGCACCAGTTCAGGGCTGCAACTGGCCTGAAGATAATGGAGGGCTTCGGTCAGACCGAGACCACGCTGACTATTGCAAACCTCGTCGGCTCCGAACCGAAGCCCGGCTCAATGGGCCGCCCCTCGCCCATGTACGAGGTCGATATTATTAATGCCGAAGGCAAGCCCGCAAAGGTCGGCGAAGTCGGCGAAATCGTTATTCGCACCGACAAGAGCACGCCCTGCGGTATGTTCTCAGGCTACTACAAGGATGCCGAAAAGACCAAGTCCGTCTGGAGCGACGGCGTCTACCATACCTGCGACATGGCATGGCGCGACGAGGATGGCGTCTACTGGTACGTCGGAAGAACGGACGACGTCATCAAATCCTCTGGCTACCGCATCGGCCCGTTCGAGATTGAAAGCGTACTCATGGAGCTCCCCTATATACTTGAATGCGCCGTAACCGGAGTGCCCGACGAAACCCGCGGGCAGGTCGTAAAGGCCTCAATCATACTCGTCAAAGGCAAGGAAGGCACCGAGGAGCTTAAAAAGGAAATTCAGGAGTACGTCAAGGAACGTACGGCTCCGTACAAGTACCCCCGCATCGTTGAGTTCGTCTCAGAGCTGCCCAAAACGATAAGCGGTAAAATCCGCCGCGTTGAAATCAGGGAAAGGCACGGAAAGTAAATCAGATTTCGGGTGCGGCCACCCTACCCCGCCGCACCCGAGTATCCCCCTTCTTTTTCCGTCTGCGCCCAGGCTTTTGCAGGAGAACATTGAAATAAACAATAATTTCAAAAATGCTGCGGCTTTTTCCACAATTTTGAGAAATATATTGCCAATTTTCGGGAAAAATTTATCATTTTCATATTGACTTTGCAAGTGTGCCGTGCTATTATATGCGTAAACTTTAATATCCAAGTACAAAGGCAAAACAGGTGAAAGCCTGCGACGCAAAGCTATCAGGGCCCTCGGCTTATCCAGGGCAGCCAGCTGCTACTGCTGTTTTTTGCAGTAGCTTTTTTTATTGGATATTATTTACCAGCAAACTTAAGAACAAGGGCAAAGCAGGCGAAAGCCTGCGACGCAAAGCTATTAGGGCCCTCGGCTTATCCAGGGCAGCCAGCTGCTACTGCTGATTTCTGGGGCAGTACAAGAAATATTATTTTTAAAGGAGTATTAATAATGAAAAAAGCCATTGCTTTGTTTGCTCTCGTTCTCTGTATTCTCGCAGGTCTCGTTTCCGGGAGCCTTGCCCTCTACACCAAAGAAATTGACAATATCGGTACAGGTTCGGTACTTGCCAAGAAATTTACGCTCACAGCCGAGGGAACCGAGGGTTACGAGGACAACGTGTTGATTGCCCCGTCCGAAACCGTTACAGCAGCCTTTACAGTTTCCAATTATAGCGGCGACTATGTGACCGAGGTTGATATGGACCTCGAGATAGAAATCACAATCGGAGCTGCTACTGACAAGTATGCCATTCCCCACATCACCGCGGCGCTTCTCGACGAGGAGGGCAATCCAATTACCGGTGCGGTCTCAAGCGTGAGCGACGGCTCGGGCACGATTACCCTTACAATCGACAGGGCTTTTGAAGCCAACGTAAAATCCACGCTCGCATACAAGATAGCTCTCACCTGGGAATCCCACGAAGACGACATAGACTTCCAGGGTCCGGACTACGGCAACAAGTACAGCGTCAAGATTATCGGCACCCAGTCTGTGTAACGTGTAATTCTTTACATATTACTAATTTTGGAATATAATAACCCCGATCTTAAAGTAAGACCGGGGTTATTTTTACAGTTTATATTAGGGTATAATTATCACCGCAGAGTATTTGACGATGCGCCGCGCAAGCCGCGGCGGTCCCGCTAATTTGATTTTGCCTATAAACTGCATGCAGTAGTGACTTTGAGCAAGGGGAAAGGATTGGTCATAATAATGCAACAGGTGAGAAAAGGATTGACTACGCCGGGGCAGATTGAGGAAATGAAGCGGGAGCTCATTGAGGCCCTTAACTCTCAGCACACCCCAAAACGCAAAAAGAGGAAGATTGTAAAATATATATTTAACTTTCTCTTCTTTGTAGTCATATTTGCCCTGCTCTTCGTCCTCTACCAGATAATAACTGTCAAGCGCATGGGTGAAGCGCCCAATCTTTTCGGATACTATCTCTACAGCATAGAGACTGAAAGCATGTCCCCCACCCTGCCGGTGGGAAGCGTAATCCTCTCCCGCAAGCTCGCAGACCCTTCAACGCTCAAGCAGGGGGAGATAGTAACCTTTTTTAATGTTGAAGGCAAGCGGGTAACTCACAGGATAGTACAGGTTTCAAAGGATATGGACGGCAATCCGGTTTTCCGGACCAAGGGGGACAATCCCGAAAACGATATAGACAAGGATTTCCTGACTCACGACAGAATAGAAGCAGTTTTTGTTCTGAAAATACCGCTGCTGTAATCCGGATAATTTTATGTGAAAGGAGGCGCTCAAGATGACCGATAAGCCCGAAGCCAACGAAGCCGGGAATTCAAATACCGGGCCGGCAGAAGAGGCGCCTCTATTGAGTTTTGAAGAAAACGGGCCGGACAAGGCCGGGGAAGAAAAAGCGGCGCCGCCTCCCTCCCCCGAAGAAGTTGATAGCGGCGAACCGGAGCTGAAAAGCAACGTTGCGGTTTTTCTGCGCGACCTCTGCTCCGAGGAACATGAAAAGGACGAGCAGACAGGCCTTGTAAAGCCGCTGTTTTGCGGTGTCAATCTGACGGTTTCTGCAGGAGAAATCTGGGGCATAAGCTCAAGAAACATGATGACCGCCCGCGTGCTGTGCCAGATAATAGGCAATATGCGCAGCTACGCCTCGGGCTTTTGCCGCCTGGGACCTCTCGGCACGATGAAAGTTAAGCGGCAGATACTCCCCCACCTTTTTTATATTGATTCCCACGAGATGCTTTACGATAGCAAGATTGTCCTTGAGCAGTTTATGTTTTCAACCAAGCAAGTTAAGAGCGCGCTCAGCGATGTGCAGCGCCAGCTAAGGCTTTTGGAGCTTCTGGAGAGCATGGGCATGGGCTATATTGCGCTTACGAGGATAGCCGAGCTCTACGACACCGAGAAGCTGCTGCTTGAGCTCCTCATAGCCTCCGAATCCGACTCGGGCCTTATCGTCTGCGACTGGACAAGCTACTCCTTCTCCCAGTCCGAGATTGAAATTCTCTCGAAAATCACCGAGCGCCTGCGCTACCTTGACAAGGCGGTCGTCATAGGCACCATGCAGCCCAAGCTTATCGGCATGACCTGCGACAACACCCTTTTCATCTATAAAGGTGAGAGCGTTTACTGCGGCAGCGTCGAGGAGCTTTACTCCTATGCCGACAAGGTTGCCTTTGTGCTGCGGGACAAAAACGCAAAACAGCTCGGCAGGATTATATCGTACCTGCTCCCCGGATGGCAGGTCAGGGTCTCTGAGGACAATCTGTACTTGTACAACTACACGGACAAGCCCATGAGCCCGGAGGCCTTCTACAGGCTGCTGGCTGAAAACGGTATTTCGCCCGATTATATCAAGGTAAACAAGGGCAGGGTTGAAAACTCTTTCGAGGAACTGGTGGAGCGATATGATTTACAGAAGTAGCACCTTCAACAAAGAATTGCGCCAGTCATACTATGACAGCCTTTCGAGCAGGCACAAGCTGTTCATGATATGCCTTTTCATGGCGCTGATTACAATCGCTTTGCACCTTCTTTTCCAGATAACTGAGGAAAGCGTCATGGTGGAGCTATTCCCCGAGCTTCTTTTGCCGAGCTATTTCACCATGACCTATACCTACAACCTTGTGGCCTATATCTTCTTCGCCATCTTTTTTATAAACAAGTACAGCAACATAACCCTGTCCGAAATTGGGGAAAACAAGTGGTATTTGCTCTCCAAGATGGGCTATAACGTTACAAGCATTATCCTCAACAAAATGTTTATGACCGTCGTCATCGTCCTGCTTCTCTATGCCTGCGGCTTCGTGCTTACCGTTTTGCTCACCGCCCTGTTTAAATATGTCTTTGTAATTGATTACCTCCTGCCCGCCTTTGTCGCCGGAGTTATCAATGTCCTGCTGATAGTTGAGGCGGCGCTGGTCATCTCCCTTTATTCCCACACAAAGGTCAACGCGAAAAACTCCCTGTTGATAGTGATTATCATAAACGAGATATTAAAAATCGCCCTCGGCTACTATAAACTCATAACCGACAGGGTGCTGATGAGCGACATATCAAACCTTCTAAACCCCAGCCACTCCGTTTACGGGATTATATTACTTGCCGCCCTGGTTTTAATGATACTGTTTGCCTATATCGGAGCCAAAAGAAGGTCAAACTACTACACACTAAAGGGTGATGTGAGCGGGGTCACAATCGTCCGTCACAACGAGGTTAGGACAATTGCCCCACAGGGTCAAGGGAAGCATCCGGCCCTGTCCCTGCCGGCAATCCTATTTAGGGTCCTGTTGGCGGCAGTACTCATCGGCTCCATCGCCTTCAACATACTTATTCTGGTGGCTTCCCTCGGCTCGAACACCCGGGAGTTTTCGGTTTTCGGCTATATCCCCTATCTTATACGGTCGCAAACCATGGAGGACGCCATATACAAGAACGACCTTGCGCTTTTCAAGCGGATTGATTCCAGTTACCCGCTCAAGGTGGGCGACATAGTTCTCTTCGGCAATGAAGTGGACGATAACGATGTCTTTATAATGGAGATTATCAGGATTGACGGCGACAGGGTGCTGACCGACATGAAAAAATACCCCGTTCTTTACGAGAAGGGCTCACTTCAGCAGATAATTGACCGCAAAGCCATATACGGAATTTTCTACGACAACTACCGGATACTAGGCGCGATTGTGCTTTTCATAAACTCCTTCCCCGGCAGAATCCTGACGCTGTTTTTGCCGGTTATCGTGTTGTTTTTCTATCCGCAGGTGACAAGTTTCATAAAGCGCTTCAGAACCGTCATGCAAGCTTAAAGCCGTCAAAACGACGGCTTTGACTTATTTTGGGAGGCTTGTTATAATAAGCATACAATTTTAGGGAATTATTGTTCTATCAACTTGTTAGCGAGGGGTTACGGATGGAACTTAAAATGCAGCGCAACGCGATTAAACTTATTCGTCAGATAGTCGATTACAGGAATCTAACCACGCCCATTATACCCTACAGGCCGCAAAAGGCCGAGTTCAATCCGCAAATTCCTCTTGCCCAGCCCTTCCCCCGCTCAACCCCCGAAGCCCAGGGCATATCCTCCGAGCGGATTTTAGATTTTCTCAGCGACCTTGAAAACGACAAATCCCTGGATATGCACAGCCTGATGATACTGAGAAACGGCCATGTGATTGCCGAGTGCTCTTTCGGCTCATACAGACTGGATGTCTGGCGCGCCACCCACTCTCTCTGCAAGAGCATCACGGGTCTTGCCATAGGCTTTCTCATAGACGAGGGCAGGCTCTCGCTGGACGACAGGGTTGTGAAGATATTTGGGGGCAGGGGCGGCCCTCTCACCCCGATTACCAAGAAGGGCATCACCGTAGGCCACCTGCTAAGCATGACAAGCGGCATAGCCTTTAATGAGGCCGGCTCCGTAACCGACGAGGACTGGGTCGATTCGATTCTGACTTCCTCCCTGAAGTATGAGCCCGGCAGGGAGTTTTACTACAACAGCATGAACTCCTATTTGCTCTCGGCCATTGTAAGGCAAATCACGGGCAAAGGGCTTGTGGAGTATTTAAGTCCGCGGCTCTTTGAACCGCTCGGAATTACGGGCATACACTGGGAAACCTGCCCCAAGGGCATAGAAAAAGGCGGCTGGGGCCTCTACATCCGTCCGGAGGACGCCGCGAAAATCGGCCAGCTCCTTCTGCAGGGCGGCAGATGGAACGGAAAGCAGCTTATCTCTGAAAGCTGGGTTATAAACTCCACGACCCCCAAGGTAACGACGCCCGAGGATATTGGCGACTTTGACTACGGTTACCACATCTGGACGGGGAGAAAGCAGCGCTCCTTTCTCTTAAACGGTATGTTCGGACAAAACATTATAGGTTTTCCGGTTACGGGCATACTGATAGTCTCAAACGGCGGCAACAGCGAGCTTTTCCAGCAGAGCTCGTATTTTGCCTACCTGAAAAAATACTTCGGCATGGAATATAAGCCGCCCGCCATACTGCCCGAAAATAAAGTAGCCCACAAAAAGCTTGCAAAAAAGATTAAGGAGCTCAGCTTAAACTCCTCCCAAAGCCCGAGACTCTTTTCACTCAGCCCCTCTCTGCCCAGGCAGTGCTCTCTCCTTTCTGGCAGCAGCTATGCAATCGACAGCGAAAACTGCAAGGCGGGCCTCTTTCCGCTCGTTCTGCAAGCGCTTCAGAACAACTATTCATCCGCTATAAACCGCATTTCCTTTTCGCTGGAGAAGGGAGTTTTTTACGTGACAATCGAGGAGGAAGACGCCCGCCACATCCTACCCGTCGGCTTTTCAAAGCCCGAATATACAACGCTTGACATGCACGGAGAGCCGTATATCACGGGCATCCACGGGTACTTTTCCACCGACGAGGACGAAAACCTGGTGCTCAGAGTCCGCATTTCATTTATCGAAACTTCAAGCTCCAGATTTTTGAAGTTTGTTTTTTCCGGCGACGAGCTCATGCTCAAATTCTCCGAGACCCCGGGCAGGCGCTTTGTCAGGACATACCTCGACACGCTCGAAAAGGAGCTTGCCTCGAAAAGGTTGCTGGAGACCATCCTCTCCATCGTCGACAACGATTATCTGGATTACAAAATTGAGAGGGCCTTTGAGCCTGTTCTGAACGGGAAACTGGAGCCGAAGGGCTCGTAATGCGGGGCGCATTCGTTTCAGGTTGACATATTTCAGGCTTATGATAAAATATTCATGCTTAAATATAGAACGTGAACCTATACAATTGAGAGGCTAATGATGAAAACAGACGTTGTAATAGTAGGCGCAGGCCCCGCCGGCATATTCACCGCAATTGAAATGCTAAGGCGCGGCAGCAATAAGAAAATCGTAATAGTCGAAAAGGGGCAGGCCGTGGAAAACAGGCGCTGCCCAAAGAGCATAACCAAGCAGTGCGTAAACTGTAAGCCGTATTGCCACATAACGACGGGCTTTTCCGGCGCGGGCGCTTTTTCTGACGGAAAGCTCTCACTCAGCTACGAGGTGGGCGGCGACCTCCCCACTCTTATCGGAGAGGAACTGGCGCAGGAGACGATTGATTATACGGACAAAATCTACCTCGAGTTCGGGGCCGAAAAGCACATAGAGGGCGTACACAACACCGAGGAGATTAAGGAGATAAGAAAGCGTGCGATTCAGGCTGGCCTTAAGCTCGTTGACTGCCCTATCCGGCATCTCGGCACGGAGAAGGCGCAAAACCTTTACCAGGCAATCGAAAGGCACCTGTTAAACAGCGGTGTTGAGATTCTTTTCGGCCATGAATGCACCGACCTTATCCTCAAAGACGAGCGCTGTCTCGGCATAAGGGTTCGCAACGCTCAGACAGAGCTGGAGATTTACGCCGACCACACGGTGGTCGCCACGGGGCGCCGAGGCGCCGACTGGCTTGAGAAAATCTGTGCCGAGCACAACATTGCCCACCAGCCCGGAACCGTTGACATCGGAGTGCGCGTCGAGGTGCGCAACGAAGTCATAGAGTGGGTTAACGACGTCCTCTACGAGTCCAAGCTCATAGGCTATCCCAAGCCCTTCAAAAACAAGGTCCGCACCTTCTGCCAGAATCCCGGCGGCTTCGTAAGCCAGGAGAACTACGACAATGACCTTGCGGTCGTCAATGGACATTCATACAAGGACATCAAGTCAAACAACACGAATCTGGCCATACTTTGCTCGCATAACTTCTCCGAGCCCTTCAATCAGCCCATTGCATACGCGCAAAAGGTCGGAGAACTTACAAACATGCTCGCCGCCGGCCGCATACTCGTGCAGCGCTTCGGCGACATACTCGACGGAAAGCGCACCTGGCCGAAGGAGCTTTCGCAATCGAACGTAAAGCCCACCCTTCCCGACGCCGTGGCCGGCGACATTACGGCGGCCATGCCTTACCGCGCGATGATAAATATAATAAACTTCATCCAGGCGGTCGACCACGTCGTGCCGGGCTTTGCCTCAAACGAAACCCTGCTGTATTCTCCCGAGCTTAAGTTTTACAGCAACCGCGTTAAGATGGACAAGGACTTCAACACGAATATTGCCGGGCTCCACTGCCTCGGCGATTCAAGCGGCTGGACAAGGGGTCTTATGATGGCCTCAGCCATGGGCGTTTTGATGGGAAGAAAATTAGTTTAAACTTAGTAAAGATGCAGCTTGTTTATATCGGTCAGGCAAAGGCCTGGCCGATATTCTTTGTCCCGAATGTCCTTCCCCACGCAGTTAACTATGCGCCGAGCTCCGGCATATTATGATAGTGACCATGTGCGTTTTAGGCGGCGGAAGTCAAAGCCCCGCCGGTTTTACCGGGCAACAAATGCCTGTGTATCCGGCTTTCGCCCCTTAATCGCATCAAACTAAATATAAAGGAAATGGTCCTATGAATTCATGTAATAAGAAGTGTAATTTTAACTCTTGCAGCTGTCTTGCCATTGCTGCCGCCCTGCTTATCGGAGCGGCGGTCGGTGCGCTGTTCTATTTCGGATTCCTTCCAGGTATCGTACCGGATGTGGCGCAGATAGCAATCAGGCTGGGAATTCTGACAATAGCCTATATCCTCCTGGCACAGCTTTTCAGCTCCCTCTATCTGCCCAATCCGGTGAGGGACTGTCTCTGCTGCGGCATAGCCCCGCTTCTGGTGGGCGCGTTCGGTACGGTTATCCTTGGAATTGCAATACTGTCCGTTGCGCTTACCCCCGGTAACCTCATCTTCGCAGCGCTTGTCGGGCTGGGCGCGGCCTTCCTCGCACTTTTGATAATTGCACTTATATCATTTATAAATTGCGTCCTTTGCAGGATGTGCTTGCGCGACTAAAGCCGCTTAGTAACAGAATAGCAGTAAGCGCCGGTTTCATACGAAACCGGCGCTTACTTATTGTATTGGGTGAATGTCTCTTATTTGGAGTTGAAAATCTTGAATATATCTCCGAAGGGGTCGTCGTCCTGCTTCGAGGAATCCTCCTCGGTGCTGGGAGTGATTACTCCGCCCGTGAAAATGCCGGGCTTCTTGACTTCCTTCTGAGCCTTCTTGTCTTCAAAGCCGGTGGCGATAACCGTTACGCGGATTTCATCGTCCATTGTGTCGTCAAAGGCCGCGCCGAAGATGATGTTCGCCTCGGGGTGAGCCGCCTGCTGCACAAGGCTTGCGGCAGTCTCGACTTCCTCAAGACCGATGTCCATGGAGCCGGTGATGTTGACAAGTACGCCTCTCGCGCCGTCAATCGAGGTCTCCATAAGCGGACTTGATACAGCTGCTCTTGCGGCTTCCTCCGCCTTACCCTTTCCCGAGGCATGTCCCACACCCATATGGGCAAGGCCCGCGTTCTTCATTATCGTCGTTACGTCGGCAAAGTCAAGGTTAATAAAGCCTGCGTTCTTAATCAAATCGGAAATGCTGGTGACAGCCTGCTTAAGAACGTCGTCGGCTATCTCGAAGGCGTTGGCAAATGTAACCTTCTGGTCGGTGGCATGCTTCAGACGGTCGTTCGGGATAATCAGGAGGGAATCAACACGCGAAATAAGCTCCTTTATGCCGGCCTCAGCCTGTATCATCCTGCGGCGGCCTTCAAAGCTGAAAGGCTTCGTTACCACTGCGACGGTAAGTATCCCGGCTTCCTTGGCTATTTCAGCGACTACGGGAGCGGCGCCCGTACCGGTTCCGCCGCCCATACCCGCGGTTATAAATATCATATCCGCGTCCTCGAAAGCCTTCGCCAGGTTGTTCCTGTTCTCCTCAGCGGACTTGCGCCCTATTTCGGGGTCTGAACCCGCACCCTGACCGTGGGTGAGCTTCTCCCCTATTTGAATTTTCTGAGTCGCGCAGGACAGAGCGAGTGCCTGCTTGTCCGTATTGACAGCGATATATTCAACACCTTTTGTTCCGGATAGGACCATCCTGTTAACAACGTTATTTCCGGCTCCTCCCACACCCACAACTTTAATAGTTACTACATTATCCGGGCCGGTCTCGAGTGCAAAGGACATGTTCAACCCTCCTGTATATATTTACAATGTATAGAAAATGCGGCAAGCATTAATAATATCGAGAATAATTGCGTATATCTTCACATATTTTATATCTATTTAAACCGTAGGTCAATAGTATATTTGGTATTAATTCAACTTTTATAAAAAGTTCATTTAATCTGAAATAAAGCGCGCTTCCTTGCTTCCCGGAAAGTCTATGGTTCCGGTCGCGACAGGACTTAACAACTGGATATATTCGTCCAGCTGGCTTAATTTCTTGGGTATGTTTTCGTTTTTGCCCATTTTCACCTTAAACCGGCCCCTGTAGTCAAACGTAAGTTCACCTGCGTTGCTCACGTCCATATAAGTGACCTTGGAGAGCATGTCCTGTTTAACAAGCTCTTTCAGCATGGCTTCAACATATTCCACCTTTGGTTTTTGCGCCTCTCCAGGTTCTATTTTCTGTCCTGCAACCGGCTGTATCGGAGTTAGCCCGATTATATTGACCCCTGTTATTCCGTCGTGGGATACTTTTTCAAGCAGCTTGCAGGACTTGTCAATCAGCCAATAGTTCTCCCCGTTCTGCACATACGCGACCGGGATGGCTTCCGTAACCTCGATGACGAGTATGTTCGGGAGCTCCTTGCTGATTTTAACCTCGTCAATATATGGTAATGATTTAAATATTTTGCTAATTGCGTCAAATTTATTCACAAAGAACAGATTATCTCCTATCTTTATTTCCGATGCGGAGATTATCTGCTCCTGTGAATACCTTTCGCTTCCTTCTGCCCTTATAACCGATATTTTAAAAAAGACTGAGATTCCCAGCAGCAGAGCGCCGCAGATAAGAAACACCGACAATATGCTTATTATCGGGTTACGTCTTTTCTTCCTGCGGCGTTGCGTTTGTCTGCCCTCCCGCGGCATGGTATCTCCTCCTTAGTAATGCCTTATTCCATCCTCACTACGTCCGCACCCAGATTTGACAGGGCCGCCTCAAGGCGCTCATAGCCTCTGTCTATGTGCTTGAGGCCCGAGATGCGGCTTTGACCGATTGCGCCGAGCGCCGCGACAGCAAGTGCGGCTCCGCCCCGCAAATCGGTGGCCTCGACAGAAGCCCCGTGCAGCTCCTTCCTGCCGCATATCAGGGCCACCCTGCCCTCGGTCCTTATGTCGGCACCCATGCGGCGCAGTTCGCTGATATGGCGGTAGCGGTTCTCGAATATGTTTTCGACAAACACGGTCGTCCCCTCAAATTTAAGGCTCGCCGCCATAAGCGGCGGTTGCGCATCCGTCGGAAAACCGGGATATGGGGCTGTCACAATCGGCCGCACCGCCTTGAGCGGTCGCTCGCATACTATTTTCAGTGAGTCCGGCCTGATTTCCAAATCACAGCCGGCCTCGCTAAGCACATCGGTGACCGTGGAAAAATGCTTAGGCTCGATTTTCAATATCTCCGCCTTGCCGCCAGCCGAAGCCACGGCAAGGGCATAGGTGGCAGCCACAATCCTGTCGGGTATTATCTTGTGCTCGACGCTTTTTTTGCAGGGCTGCCCTTCAATCGTGATTATCGACGTGCCCGCCCCGTGAATATTCAAGCCAAGGCGCCTTAGATAAGCCTGCAAATCCTCTATCTCGGGCTCGCGCGCGGCGTTTGTGATTACCGTCTGCCCCCTGCAGCGGCTTGCCATGAGCATTGCGTTCTCGGTGGCGCCTACGCTCGGAATGGGCAGGTCAATCCTTCCCGAGCGAAACTCCCTTACCTTGCATATGATATTGCCGCCCTTTTCCTCAATATCGGCCCCGAGCGTTCTAAGCGCCTTCAAATGTAAATCTATCGGTCTCGGCCCGAGCTCGCACCCCCCGGGGTAGCTGAGCACGGCCTCGCCGGTCCTTGCCAGAATCGCTCCGAGGAAAACCACCGACGATCTCATTTCACGCATGAGGGCGTCAGGAATATCCGAGTGGTTCATGGTTGAGGAATCTATTGTAACCGTACTGCCGCTGCGGCTGACGCAGCAGCCGAGATAATTCAAAATCTTAATCGATACATCCACATCCCGAAGGTCCGGACAATTATGTATAACACTCTCGCCCTCGGCAAGAATTGAAGCGGCCATGATAGGCAATACGCTGTTTTTAGCACCGTGTACCGTCACGCTTCCGCAGAGCTTAATGCCCCCGTTTATCCGCAGTATCATCTCCACACCCCCACACTAAAAGCCGGCAGAACTCTGCCGGGCATATGGTTCTTTACAAAACTATACTATGCAGTATGTGGTCGGTGCGTTAATTTCAATAAAAACAGATTAAACGGCGGCAATTTGACGGGCATGCTGTTTTTTCTCGTACTTGTTACTTTTTTCCGTGGCAAAGAGGCTAAGCTCCTTTTAATGCTGCGGGGCGTTTCCAATCAGCGTTTTCCATATTTTTCTGCAAGCTCGAGTATGGTTTCCGTAATTTTGTCGGTCGCGTCGGGCTTTGAGAGCTCTTTCATCCTTGCAGACATGCTCTCAAGCCGCCCGGGTGTGCTAAGAATACCGCTGACGGTCCTGAAAAGGATCTCGCCCGAGCATTCGGACTCCCTTATCACCACGGCCCCGCCCCTTTCGCCGAGCACCATCGCATTTTTCTCCTGGTGGTTGTTCGTAACATAAGGCGAGGGGACGAGTATTGCGGGCTTGCCCATAAGCGTCAGCTCTCCCAGAGTCGAGGCTCCAGAACGGCAGATAATGAGGTCCGCCGCCGCCATAACCTTCGGCATGTCGAAAATATAGGGCCGTATGTCTATCCCGCTTTCCTTTTCGTTAACGACGCCCCGCTCGGCGAGCATGGCGTACATTTTATTTAGCCCTTCCTCACCGTTTCCGGTGGCGTGGATGTGCGTAAAAAAGCCCTTT
Source organism: Clostridiales bacterium (assembly GCA_012838345.1). GTDB lineage: Bacteria > Bacillota > Clostridia > Oscillospirales > Oscillospiraceae > DUPK01. Next base: position 58,163 of record DUPK01000005.1, read on the forward strand.
TCCCAGTTTAGCTTTATGAAATCCGCGGTTATCTCGTTCATGTACTTGGCTCCGAGCGAGCCCCAGAAGGAGACTACCAGCGGCCTTACAATCCCCAGAGACTTTTTGGCCGATTCCTTGTCCCAGCGCAGGAAGTCGCCCCTGACGGGCGTGCCGGTCACGGCGACTTTGCCGGGGTTTTTATAATGCCTTCGGCTCTCCTCGAAACCGACCATTATAACGTCCGCTATTCCCTCAAGCCTCTTTGTAGTGAGCCCCGGGACGGCGTTTGACTCATGTATCAGGGTCGGAACTCCCATCTTATGCGCCATGCGTATGACGGGATAACATACATAGCCGCCCGTACCGATAACAACGTCCGGCTTAAAGTTCTTTATGATTTCCCTTGATTGTCTCGCTGAAACCTTCAGCATGTACGCTGCTTTGATGTTATGTACTATATCCTTTGGCGCAAGGCTCCTGTGGAGGCTGTAAATAGAAACGAGCTTAATCTCATAGCCCTCTCTGGGCACCAGCTCCTCCTCCATGTTGCCCTCGGCACCCACAAAGAGGAAACCTGAGTCCGGGAGCAGCTCCCTGAGCCTTCCCGCCACGGCAATCGCGGGATTTATATGTCCCGCAGTTCCCCCGCAGGTGAAAAGAAACCTCATTTTTCAGCCCGCCTTTTTTATTTTTATATCCCTTGACACGCTCAGTATTATCCCCATTTCCGCAAGCTGAATCATAAGCGCCGTACCGCCGTAGCTGAAAAAGGGCAGCGAAATTCCCGTACAGGGAATAAGATTCGTCACGACCGCGACGTTCAGGAACACCTGCAAAAACAAAAGCGAGGTGATTCCGGCGGTAATCATGGTCGAGTAGCGGTCCCTTGCGTGCATTGCAATCCAGTAGCCGCGGATTATGAGCAACGCAAAGAGTATGAGGATAAGGAGGGCGCCGATAAATCCGAGTTCCTCACAGACTATGGAGAATATGTAGTCGTTGTGCTCCTCGGGAAGATAGAGGTACTTCTGGCGGCTCTGCCCGAGCCCTACGCCCAAAAGCCCGCCCGAGCCGATGGCATAGAGCGACTGTATGATTTGGAATCCGTCGCCCTGGGGGTCGGAAAACGGGTCCCGCCATATCGTTATTCGCTCCACGGCATAATCGAACTTTGTGAGCACCAAAAAGCCCGCGGCGGCGACAATAATCCCCCCAAGAATGAACCACTGCAGCTTTGTCCCTCCGATAAACATCATAACAGCACCAATCGCAATTATGATGATGGCCGCGGAAATGTGCGGCTCCAGCATCAGAAGGGCGACTGTCACGACGAGAATGAAGGCAAAGGGCAAAACCCCGTATCTGAAGGTCTTCATTTTACCCTTATACTTGCAGGCCATTGCGGCAAAGGACAAAATTATGGTGAGCTTAACTATCTCCGAGGGCTGGAAGGTGGTAAATCCGAGGTCTATCCAGCGCCTCGCGCCGCCGCTTTCGGCGCCTATGAAGGGCACCACCGCGAGCAGCAAGAGGGAGACAGCAAGCAAAGGTATTGAAAAACGGCGTATAAGGTTAATGTTGAAGCGGGATAGCAGCAGCATGAAACAGACGCCTGCCACCGAGAAAAGGGCCTGCCTTACAAATATCCTGGTCGGGTCGCCGGTCTCAAAATAGGCCCTCGCGAAGCTCGCCGAGAGAACCATTATAAGGCCTATTCCGAGGAGCAGCAGAGTAAGAAGAAGAAACGGCATATCCATGGAGCCGCGGCCTGCAGGTCTTTCGTGCACACTACCTTCGGCTCTCTCCCTTGCTTCTTCGGCAAGTACCTTTTCGTAGAATTCCTCGTATCGTGCCATGGCTCCACCACCTTTCCAGTCTTTCTGCTCTACTGTTTTACATGCCGTATCTTCCGGTTACCGCAAAGAAGGAAACGGCGGAAAAAACAAGCGATACCGCGGAAAACACGAAGAAGAGTTTTGTTTCACTCCAGCCGCACATCTCAAAGTGGTGGTGAAGCGGCGCCATTTTGAATACGCGCTTACCGCGGGTCGCTTTAAAATAGGCAACCTGTATTATATCAGAGAGCGTCTCGATTATATAGACTATTCCGACGGGAATGAGTATCAGCGGCATATCGAGCGCAAAGGCCAGAGCGCAGACGGCCCCGCCCAAAAACAGGGAGCCGGTGTCTCCCATGAAGACCTTCGCTGGGTGGAAATTAAAAAACAAAAATACCGCAAGTCCGGCGGCAAGCGCCGAGGCGAAGATACCCAGGGAAACGCTGCCCCATGTAAAGGCCGTGGCGGCGAAAAACAACGCAACGGGTATGGTTACTCCCGTGGCCAAACCGTCCACACCGTCCGTGATGTTCACCGCGTTGACTGTGCCCACGATTACGAAGTCCGCAAAGGCGAGGTAGACAGGCTCAGATAAAGGTATGCTCACCCCCACAAAGGGTATGTAGAGGTTCGGGGTTAAAAAGCCGAAATAGCGCAGAAGCAGGACAAAGGCAACCGACACAGCAAGCTGGAGAAGAAACTTCTGCAGCGCAGTCAGCCCTAGGTTCTGCTTTTTCTTCAGCTTTTCGTAGTCGTCCAGAAAGCCCACCCCGGCAAAGACCAGGGAAAAGGCAAGAGCAAAGAGATGGCCGCACTCTCCCTCGAGCATTTTTGACATTCCTACTACAACCGTTGCGACCGTGACGCCCGCTATGAACAAAAGACCGCCCATGGTGGGCGTGCCCTCCTTGGACATATGCCAAACGGGGCCGTCCCGCCTGATACTCTGACCGGCTTTTATTTTTCTGAGATAGGGCACGAGGATAAGTCCCGTTATCCCGCTGACGACGGCGGAAACGGCGAAGGACAGAAGTAAAGTTATCATTGGTTTTGCTCCCAGCTTCAAGGTCACGGGAAATAAGTCCCGCACCGTTTTTCACGGACGGATTTCACGCCCGTGGAAAAAATGTTTCACGAAAACTTATGTTTTCTTCGCGTAGTTTGCCCGCCCGGGCAAAATCTCACCGCGAAAATGCCTGCACCCGTTAAAGCTATGTTCTCAAACAGGCAAAATGCGGGCAAAGACCAGGGCGATTAAGCGAAGAGCGCCAAGTTTAGCGGCAATTACTTACTTTTTCCTGTTTGCCAGGAATTCGGCTACAATCTCCCGCTCGTCCTGATGGAGTTTCTGGTTTCCTATGATTTCGTAGTTCTCGTGGCCCTTTCCGGCCAGAACGATTATATCGTCGGGTTTGGCATGGGCGAGCGCGTAGCGGACCGCTTCTGCCCTGTTGGCTATTTTCCTGAAAGGCGTCTTGAGGCCCTTCATGCCCTCGACGACCTCTTCAATAATCTGCTCCGGGTCCTCACTGCGCGGGTTGTCGGAGCTGACTATCACGAAATCCGCAAGCTCGGCGGCTATGCGCCCCATCTTGGGCCGCTTGCCCTTGTCGCGCTCTCCGCCGCAGCCGAACACAACGACCACCCGTCCCTTGGCAAAGTCCCTGACGGTCCTCAGAATGTTTTCCAGCGCGTCGGGGGTATGGGCGTAGTCTATAATCACGGTGTAGTCGGTATCTGTCGGCACAACCTCCACTCTGCCCTTTACGCCGCGGCTTTCCCTGAGCGCCGCCGCTATATCCGGCAGCGTTATACCCAATGCCTCGCAGCAGGCGATTGCCGCCAGTGCATTATATACCGAAAACATCCCCGGTATGTGCAGTTCTATGCGCTGAATTTTACCCACCTCTACGGCGCAGAAGTCCACACGGGACTGCCTGAGCCTTATATCCTTCGCGACGAGGTCGGCCTCGTCGTTTTTGGCCGAGTATGTTATAACCGGACACTTTGCATAGTCGCGCATATACGGCCCTACGGGGTCGTCAAGGTTTATAACCGCCGTATTGGAGATGTCGAAGAGCTTTGCCTTCGCGTCGCGGTATTCCTCCATTGTTTTATGGAAATCGAGGTGGTCCTGCGTGAGATTCGTAAAGACTCCCACCTCAAAGCGCACTCCCTCAACCCTTCCGGTGATGAGAGCGTGAGAGGAGACCTCCATTACCGCGTACTTGCAGCCGCTACCAACCATCTCGTTAAACAGCTTATGCAGGTCATAGGATTCGGGAGTCGTGCGCTCGGCTTCATACGTTTTGTCGCCGACAATATTCTCGTTCGTGCCGATAAGTCCCACTTTGTCCCCGGTGGCTTTTTCTATTATATCCCTGACAAGATGCGTAATCGTCGTCTTCCCGTTTGTCCCGGTCACGCCGATTATTTTGAGCTTCCTCGCGGGGTGTCCAAAAAAGGTGGAAGAAAGCCTGGCAAGGGCCTGTCTTGAGTCTTTAACCAACACATAGGGAACGTCTTCCACGGTCTTTTTCTGGCAGATTACGACGGAAGCGCCGTTTTTGACCGCGGAGCCTATATACTTATGCCCGTCGGTCACATAGCCCTCGACGGCGACAAATGCCATCCCCGGCTTTACCGCTCTCGAGTCGTATGAAATATCGCTTATCTCCAAATCGCCGGCGGCGGTATTCTCCAAAACTTCAATATCGTTAAGAAGTTCACTGAGTTTCATTGGTACTCCCCCTTCTTTAGTGTGGAATGGCCCTATGGTTGCTATCCTCTGGTTTCCATAAGGGAGGTGTCGCTTTCAAAGAGCGTGACCTCGACCACCGTGCCGAACGGAACCTCGCTGCCCTGGGTTATGGACTGTGCCGACACAACGATGGTGTCCGATGTTGTGGAAGCCGCAACGCCCGCCGTGCGGATGTAAAGGCCGGCTGCCTCCAATGCGCTCTTTGCCTGGACATAGGTCTTGCCGTAGAGGTTCGGTACCGTCACCATGACGTTAGGCTTTGGTTCTCCCGCGTATATTATGACCTCGGTCCCTTTTGTTACAGTTGCGTTGGCCGCGGGCACCTGGTCGGTCACGGTGTCTCCGTTTCCGACGACCCTGACGGTGAAATTCTTATCCTTTTGAAGCTCGGCTTTCGCTTCCTCCACACCCATATTTTTCACATTGGGTACTGTAACGTTTATTGTTGCGAGTTCTTCGTCTTTATATACGGTTTTTACTCCAAGATAGGTCAGCACGTCCGCAAATACTCTGCCCACGGCCGGCGCCGCCATGATTCCTCCGCTAATGTATATGCCGGTTGAGGGGTCGGGTGAATCTAGCAGAATCAGAACCGCGATTTCCGGGTCGTCCGTTGGGGCGATGCCGACAAAGGAGACAATGTAGTCGTCGTCGGCGCCCTGTCCGACCTTTTCGGAGGTTGCGGTCTTTCCGCCTATGCGGTAACCCGCGACATAGGCGTTTCGCCCGGTGCTCGCGCCGCCGTCGACAACGGTTTCGAGGATTTCACACACCTTTCTGGAGGTCTCCTCGCTGATAACCTGGCGCACCACCTTAGGCTCGTTTGCCTTAATAACATTCCCGTCGCTGTCCACAACCTTCGACACGACATAGGGCCGCATGAGCTTGCCGTCGTTTGCAACGGCGCTTACCGCGGTGATAAGCTGCAGCGGAGTTATGTTAAAGGTCTGCCCGAAGGATGCCGCCGCAAGCTGAGACAGGTTTTTGGGGTTTGTGAATATTCCTCTGTCCCACCAGAGGCTGCTCCCTTCTCCGATGAGGTCGATTTCGGTCTTGTCAAAAAAGCCGAGGGCCTCCATGTACTCGTAGAAGGTTTCAGCGCCTATCTTAAGGCCTATGTTGACAAAGGCCACGTTGCAGGAGTGCTGGACAGCCTCAGCGAGGTTTTGCGAGCCGTGGCCTCCGTATTTCCAGCAGTGGATGGGGGTGTCGCGCCCGATTACGTCAATTGTGCCGCCACAGAAAAACGTGCTGTTATCATTGACAAGCCCCTCCTCGAGCGCAATTGCCAGAGTGAATATTTTAAATGTGGAGCCCGGCTCGTAGGTATCGCTTATGGCCCTGTTGCGCCACTGGTTTATCTGGGCCTGCGCAAGCCCCTTCAGATACTCGTCACCCGTCAGCCCCTTGAGTCTTTCTTTGGCCTCCTCGCTTATCTCCTGATAGTTATTAAGGTCGAAGTTCTCAAGCGTGGCCATCGCGAGTATTTCGCCGGTCTTAATCTTCATGACGATGCCCATTCCGCCGTTTCTGATAGCGTAATCGTCTATCGCCTGCTGTAGGTGCTTCTCCAAATAATACTGTATATTTGCATCTATAGTCAAGATTGCATTGTTACCGTCTTTTGCGTCTATGTAGTTTTCAAATTTCGTGTACAGCATGTCGGTGCCGTTTGAGGTCGTGGCGCGAATAATTCTGCCGCTTGTGCCCTTCAGGAGATCCTCGTACCCCGCCTCAATCCCGTAAAGGCCTGTGTTGTCCGTCCCGACAAAGCCTATGATATGGGCGGCAAGGCTGCTGTACGGATAGTATCTTTTTGTGTCGACCTCCAGGTGTATACTTTTTATATTGTGCTCGTTTTTGAAAGCGCGGACCTCATCCGCCAAATCCTTTTCGATTTTAACGGCTACGGTCTTGTACCAGGAGTGGGTGTCCTCCCACTTTTTCATCAGCGAGTCGTAGTCGACGCCCAAAATTTCGGACAGGCCGCGTGAAATAAACTCCGGATCCTCGTTGTACATTCTAAGCTCGGCGGGGCTTATGAACACGGTCTCGACACTTGCGCTCATGGCAAGTATTTTCATGTTCCTGTCATATATCGTGCCGCGGGATGCGTTTATCGTCGTTTCTCTGAGCTGCTGTTCTATTGCCCTTTGCTCATAATAGTCGTGGTCCCTGATCTGTATTTTATACAGGTGCACTCCCAGAACTATAAAAGCAAGTATGCCGCACACTATCATTAGACTTAGTGTACGGCGCAAAATCTCCGTATTGGCCTTTTGAGCTGCTTTGCCCTTCTTTGACACCATCGATGTTTCTCCCCGTTTGTCTGACTCCGTGTAGCTTTCCTTAGGATTATATTACATAGCCTATCTGAAATATTCCACGACACGGGACAAAAAGGCCGTCAGGTTGTCAAATAATCCTCCGCTTTCGGTGTTGCCCCGGAGTATTTCCGCCTTGTCGGGAGCAGAGCTGTTTATATAGAAAACCTGGCTGTTCGCCGCCGGAACCATGCCGAGCTCGTTGACTGCAAACTGCTCTATCTTGTCAAGGTCGAAGGTGCTCTCGTATTCTATCTTGAGCCTGTTCTCTATTTCGTTTAGTTCCGCAAGCTGCTGCTGGAGCTCGGCCGACTCATAGGAAATCGCCGCCATCTGCACATAGCCCATGACCACGAGAAACAAAAGCACGGCCGCGACCGCAAAGCCCACGGCGGTAAAGGGAGACACCGCAACTCTCGCGCTCCTTACCCGCCTTCTGGGCAGCTCGTCGATTTTTATTTTTTCCTTTCTCGCTTCCCTTCCCGGGCGAGGCAGGATAACAGGAGGCGCCTCCGGAACGGCACGAGGTGCGGCCGTGCCGAGGTCATACGCAAGACTTCCAAAGGTTGCGCTGGCGTATTTCATTGTTTTGGCTTCTCCTGCGTACATTGTTTAACCTCCTGTGGTTTGCTATATCCTCTCGGCTATCCGCAGCTTTGCGCTCCTGGCGCGCGGGTTACCCTTAATTTCCTCTTCGCTTGCTGTTATGGGCTTCTTTGTTATGACCTTCAGCTTCGGTATGAAGCCGCAGACGCAGATGGGAAAGTCCTTCGGACAGGTGCAGCCCTTCTCTCCTGCCTGCATTGCATTTTTAACAAGCCTGTCCTCAAGGGAGTGAAAGCTTATTACCGCAAGCCTCCCGCCGGTCCTGAGCCTGTCCGCCGCGTCTGAGAGCATATCGGATATTGAACCGAGCTCGTCGTTTACCGCGATGCGTATGGCCTGGAAGCTCCTCTTCGCCGGGTGCTGCTTTTCGCGCAGTGCTGCCGCCGGCATGGCGGATTTTATTATCTCAACGAGCTCAAGAGTCGTTTCTATCGGCTTTTGCTCGCGTCTTCTGACGATGCTTGAAGCTATGCGTGAGGCGTAGCGCTCCTCGCCGTATTCAAAAAGTATCTTTCTAATGCGCCGCTCGTCGAATGTGTTGACCACCTCATATGCGCTAAATGACTCGCCCATATCCATCCGCATGTCCAGCGGGGCGTCCGCCATATATGAAAAGCCGCGCTGCTTATCGTCGAGCTGGGGGGATGAAACTCCCAAATCAAAGAGCATCCCGTCCACTTTATCTATGCTCAAACCGTCGAGAATCGACTTTAAGTCGCGGAAGTTTCCGTGCACCAGCGTCACTCTGTCTTTAAACTCTGCCAGTCTTTTTTCGGATTCCTCAATTGCCGTCAGGTCCCTGTCTATGGCGACAAGCCTTCCGGACCTGAGTCTTTTTGCAATCTCTAAGGAATGTCCCGCCCTTCCCAGCGTTCCGTCCAGGTATATGCCGTCAGGCTTTATTTTCAGGCCCTCAATGCACTCGTTCAGAAGCACCGGCTTGTGAAGCTGTTCCAAATAAAGCGTCCTCCGATTATCAGAATCCAAGTTCCTCTATGGCTGCCGCGATGTTTTCCTTCGTCAGCTCCTGAGCCTGCTGTTCCGCCCACTTGTCAGAGTCCCAAATCTCCGTGTGGTTGGAGACTCCGACGATGGTAACGTTTTTCTTTAGGCCGACAAAATCGCGCAGCTTCTGGGGGATGAGTATTCTCCCCTGCGCATCAACCTCGCAGCAGGCGGCGTTAACAAAAATCTGGCGCATTCTGCGTGCCTGGGAGCTGGGCAGCGCGTCAAACTTTGCTTTGATGACGTTCCAGTGTTCCAGCGAGTAAGCGTTGAGGCAGTCGTCTATTGAAATGGTGACATAAAAAGGGTTTCCGAGCTTTTCGCGGAGCTTTGAGGGTATAAACAGCCTACCCTTAGCATCCAGCGTGTGTTGATATTCACCTGTCATGCTACGGCTCCACCTCTCTCCCTTTTATGGGATTTTGAAACACTTTGCCCCACTTTGCCCCACTTGTGATTTAATTATAGAGGGACTTATCCAAAATTGCAAGAGTAAATTTGAGATTTTTATGCCCTAAAATAATGGGTTTTACTGCCCGAATTACAGATTTTCGCAACATCGAACATTTGTTCTGTTTAATACAATAAAGCGAATTGGGCTCAAAATTTAGCATTTTATCATTAGGTAGTAGGGATAAAAAACAGACCACAACATATAGTTGTGGTCTGTTAAATCAGATTTTTATTGTGTTTCAGGCTCGGTTCAACAATGAACGTAACTGTGAAAATTAACCAATAAAATTCTATGTTTTACACAATAACTTTAAATTCTTTATTTTTCCTCCATCTTCTCCACCGCGGCCTCGATAAAGCCCGAAAACAGCGGGTGCGCCCTGTTCGGACGGCTTTTGAATTCGGGGTGGAACTGGACGCCGACAAAAAACCTGTTGCCCGGTATTTCTATCGTCTCCACTATGTGGCCGTCGGGAGATGTGCCGCTTACCACAAGGCCGGCCTTCTCCATAGCCTCTCTGTAATCGTTGTTAAACTCATATCTATGCCTGTGGCGCTCGCTGATAAGGGCGGTTTTATAGCACCTTTCCATCATCGTGCCGCCCACAATTTTGCAGGGGTAGCTGCCGAGCCTCATCGTTCCGCCCTTGTCAATGTCGTCGTTCTGGTCCGGCATAAAGTCGATGACCTTATTATTTGAATCCGGGTCGAACTCGTGTGAGTTTGCGTCATTAATACCCATGACGTTGCGGGCAAACTCGATTACAGCTATCTGCATGCCGAGGCAGATGCCGAGGTAGGGCACATTGTTTTCCCTTGCGTATTTGGCCGCAAGTATCTTGCCCTCCACTCCGCGGTTTCCAAAGCCGCCGGGTATGAGGATGCCGTGGCAGTCGCCGAGAACGGAATCCGCCGTTTCCTCGGTTATAGCCTCGGAGTCCACCCAGTTTATATCTATCTTGGCCCTGTGCTCGTAGCCGGCATGGCGCAGGGCTTCCACGACAGAGAGATAGGCGTCGTGCAGCTTCACATATTTTCCCACCAGAGCAATTCTGACGGTCTTATTACGGTTTTTTATACGCTCAAGCATGGCCATCCAGTCCGACAGGTCGGGCTTTTTCGCCTTTATCCCGAGTTCGCGACAGACGATGTCGGAGAAGTGGTTTTTCTCAAGCATTATGGGGGCCTCATAGAGCACCGGCAGGGTGATATTCTCTATGACGCAATCGTGTTTTACATTGCAGAAAAGCGAAATCTTCTCTCTTATCTCCTCGTCGATGGGTTCGTCGCTACGCATGACTATTATATCGGGCGAAATGCCCATGGAGCGCAGCTCCTTGACGGAGTGCTGGGTGGGCTTGGACTTGTGCTCACCCGAGCTTTTTATATACGGAACCAGGGTGACGTGGATAAAGAGGCAGTTTTCCTTGCCTTGTTCGAGCGAAACCTGCCTTATCGCCTCAAGGAAGGGCTGGCTCTCTATGTCGCCGGTGGTGCCGCCGATTTCGGTGATGACCACATCGGCGTTGTTTTTTTCGCCAACGTGATAGATAAACTCCTTTATCTCATTTGTGATGTGGGGAATGACCTGCACAGTTTTGCCAAGGTATTCGCCGCGTCTTTCTTTATTGAGAACATTCCAGTAAACCTTGCCAGTGGTAAGGTTAGAAAACTGATTCAAATCCTCGTCTATAAACCTCTCGTAGTGGCCGAGGTCAAGGTCGGTCTCGGCACCGTCCTCGGTAACGAAGACCTCGCCGTGCTGGTATGGGCTCATTGTACCCGGGTCAACATTTATATAAGGGTCCAGCTTCTGAGCCGCCACTTTTAGTCCTCTGGCCTTTAAAAGCCTTCCAAGAGAAGCCGCCGTTATTCCCTTTCCAAGACCTGAAACGACTCCTCCCGTAACAAATATAAATTTAGTCATACAGTCTCCCCCACACTTTAATCCTCATTTGTTTGTAGTATTTCTTCGGCAACTCTATACTTTGTTATACGCATATCCATTGCCTGCTTCTCTATGTATCTGTGTGCCTCAGGCTCGCTCATCCCGTGCTTTTCAATCAGAAGGCATTTGGCCTTGCCAACAATTCTCAGCTCGTCGATTTTGAGCCTGAGTTCTATGTTCTCCTTTTCAATTCGTTTTACCCGCTCGCGCACGGAATTTAAGAGCGAGAGGGTCTGCTGAAACATACCGGCCGAGAGGGGTTTTGATAAAGTCAATACCCCGAATCTCTCCATTTTATTGCTTATCTCGTCAAAAATCTGATTTTTAACTATTAAAATTGTGCCGTACGAGTCTTCCGCTAAATTCATAGCCAGCTCATGGCCAAATTCATCCGAAAGCGGAGTGTTTATTATGACTATGTCAAAGCTGCTGCCGATAAATCTGCGTCTTGCTTCGCCCGCGTTCTTCAGTACCGTAACGGGCTCGTATTTTGAAGGGTCCAAAAGCCTTATAATAAACTCCGCTCCCTGCTCAGAACTTGAAACCACCAGCACACTGCAATGCGGCTCCGCAAGCGCCATATAATATCCGCCCCCCTCCCCGGATTTCTGCAAATCCTGAATACCTATATCCTGTACTTATACGCGTCTATTATCTTTCGATTGAGAATGCTCCTTACAAACTCGCTTTTTTCGGCCAAAGCCAGCGCCTCCGAAAGACTTTCAGGCAGCTTCTTAAGCTCCGACAGGAGGCTTTCGGGCGCGGTGTAAAGGTTGATTTGCAGCGGCTCGGGCGGAACAAGGCCGCGCTTAATTCCGTCGAGCCCCGCCTCGAGCAGGAGGGTATAGGCGATATAGGGATTTGCCATGCAGTCAGGAGAGCGGACTTCAATTCGGGAGTATTCGCCCGTTGCGGCGGGAATCCTCACAAGCTGCGAACGGTTTTCCGGGGACCAGGTGACGTATTTCGGGGCTTTGAAAACACCGAGGCGCTCGTAAGACTCGTGAGTCGGGTTCAGGAAAGCGGTTATCTCCTCTATATGCTCAAGGATTCCGGCTACAAAGCTGCCCTCAAGCTCCTTATCCATGCCGCACGCGCCGATTTTGCTCAGCGACATGTTAATATGCATGCCGCTCCCAGCGCAGTTTTTCAGCGGCTTCGGGTAAAACGAGGCATAAAGCCCGTTTCGCTCCGCTATTGTCCTTACGACAAACTTGTACGTTATGACATTGTCCGCGGACGATACGGGGTCGCTGTATTTTATGTCTATCTCGTTTTGGCCGGGCCCCTGCTCATGATGGGAGCTTTCAACCGAAATCCCCATTTCCTCCAGGGTAAGGCAAATCTCCCGACGGACGTTTTCGCCCTTGTCTGTGGGGGCTGTGTCCATGTAGCTGCCGCTGTCGAGCGGCTCGCTAGTTGGCTCGCCCTTTTCACCCGTCTTGAAGAGATAAAACTCACATTCCGACCCTATACGGCAGCTATAGCCCTCGTCCCTGACCTTGGCCGCGGTTCTTTTTAGAAGCTTGCGGCAGTCAAGCTCAAAATCGCTCCCGTCGGGGTGGCGGATGTCGCAGAAGAACCTGATTACACGCCCGTGTGCGGGCCTCCACGGCAGTATAGAAAGCGTGGAAGTGTCCGGAAACAGATAGAGATCGGACTTCTCAGCCGTGCCGAAGCCTTCAATGGCGGAAGCGTCGAAGGATATGCCCATTTCGAGTGCGCGCTTGAGTTCTGACGCCAGTATTGAAATATTCTTCTGTACACCGAAGATGTCACAGAACGCCAGACGAACAAATTTCACGTCGTTTTCTCTCACAAAATCGAGAACTTCACTCTCCGTGCGGTACATGGCACTACCTCGCTTTCATTTTGAGTGTTCGCCGCCGCCTGACTTGCGGCATCAGGGCAGATACAAAGAGGGCTATAGCGTTTCAAATTGATAACAACCGCTTCGCGGCGTTCGTTCCACTCTGCGGTTATTATTTCCTGGAATTAAATCTTTCATATTATATACTATTAAGCGTGCGCCCTCAAGGGGGCGCACGCAAATATTTACGGCTTTAAGCATAAAATTGCCTGTTTTTAATACGAGATATGACTGCTCTGCCGTATTATAGCACAGCTTAGTTGCTGCAGTAAAGTTGTTTATATGGATTTTTTGTGTTGGGTGTCAGAACATAAAAGTTCCTTGACATTATGGCTTCCTTGTCCATCCCGAAATGGCCGCAATAGGTTTCGATATACGGCGCAATTTCCTCAAGGTCATCCGGCCTTGCCCTGTTTACAACTACCTGCGGCGGCAAATCGTCAGGCAGAAAATCGGTTCTTATGAAAATCCTGCCGCCGTGCATTCCCGTGCCGCAGAAGTCCCCCACCGGCGACTTGCCTTCGACGCCGAGGCCGAGCACTATGAGAATGCCACCCGCTTGGTATTCGCCGAGGAAGCTGCCGCAGCGCCCACCAATAACGAGCACCGGAAACTTATCCGCGGCGGCCTTCATGTGTATGCCGGCTCGACAGCCGGCGTTGTCGCGCACATAGATGGCGCCGCCACGCATCGAATAGCCCACGGCGTCGCCGGTGCTGCCGTGTATCACTATCGTCCCTTCGTTCATAGTGTCGCCTGTCTGGTCCTGGGCGTTGCCGTAGACGAATATGTTCGCCCCGTTGAGATAAGCGCCCATAGCGTTCCCCGGCGTACCTTCAAGAATGAGGTCGGGGCCGCTGTAGCCGCAGCCGATGTAGCGCTCACCGAGGCATTTTATAGTGCTTATGGTATTTATCGTCTTAATCATCGTAATTCCCCCAATAGCGCCCTGCGCGTATTTCTGGCAAAGGCCATGAGCTGAGGGCGCTCCTTTATAAGTTCAAAGTCGAGAATGTCGAGCGGTGTTTTCTCGCGGATGAGCGAGGTGTATATTCCCGCCCGCGCGACGTCTCCTATCAGAATGAAACCTTTTAATAGATTATCCCTGTAAAACAGCGCCTTGTAGTTCTCTCCGTCCCGCCTTACAAAGCTATCGCCCTCATAGACTCCGGCGGTTATTATGTGCAGCCCGCAAAGGCCTATGGCATTCATCGGAATCGCCTTTTCATGCATGGCATCCCCGCCCGCCATGTTGACTCCTGCGACAAAGCCCTGCATATACGCGTTGGGGAGTATCGCGAGAATCCTCATCTCGCCCAGAGCCGAGTCAAAGCCCTCGCTGCAGTCGCCGGCGGAGTAGACATCGGGTATGCTCGTTTCACACCTGTCGTTGATGACAATTCCCCGTTCTACCTTGCCTCCGCAGTCGGATACGAGCGATATATTCGGGCGAACGCCGACGGCGATAACGAGCAGGTCAAATTCTATGGTTTTGCCGCTTTTGAGCTTTGCGCTGCTTTCAGAAAACTCGGCGGCGCTATCGTTAAGTATGATTTCCATGCCCTTTGATTCAAGGTGCTTTCTGACTATTTCCGCGCCCTCGGTGTCGAGAATGCTCGGCAGTATGCGCGGCGCCATGTCGACAACGGTGATGCCGCCGACCTTGTCCGCAAGGCACTCGGCGCATTTTAAGCCTATGAGCCCCGCGCCGAGTATCATCACCCTTGAATCGGGTTTCAGCGTTGACTGCAGTTTCTTCGCGTCATCGAGGTACATAAATGTCGTGCTGTTTTTGACCCTCTCAATCCCGTGAACATGCGGTACGATTGGCCTTGAGCCGGTTGCCACGAGGAGCTTTTCATAATCAATCTCAGTCACGTCGTCGAGGCTGACCGTCTTTTTGTCGGGGGTAATTTTCGTTACCCTCCCGCCCAGCATGACCTCGCAGCCCATATCGGCGTAAAAGCTGTCCGGGCGGTATTTCATGCGCTCCAAATCGGTTTTCCCCATCAGAAGATACGAGATGAGCGGCCTTGAGTAGCTGTGGTGGATTTCGTCCGATATTATGAGAATCCTTCCGTCCCTGTCTACTTCCCTGATGCCCTCGACGCAGCCAATTGCCGCGGCAGAGTTTCCAATAATAACGTATTTCATCGCTTATCCCCTCTCCTCAAAGACTATCGCGCGGTTCGGGCAGCCCTTTACGCAGGCGGGAGCTCCTCCGGCATTCTCCACACAGAGCTCGCATTTCTGAACCGCCCCCTCCTCCGAGGGCACCACCGCACCGTAGGGACAGACAAGCACGCAGGTAAAGCAGCCGACGCATTTATTGCGGTCAATTCTAACCACGCCGTCTTTGATGCTCAGCGCGCCCGTTATGCAGCTTTTCACGCAAAGAGGCTCGCTGCAATGGCGGCAGGAAACGGCGAAGCTCACATCGCCCTTTTCTTCGATTTGGATGTTCGGGTATATTTCCCTGCCCTTCAGGGCCTTTACCATATCGTTAATATGGGAGTTTGCAAAGGCACAGTAGTATTCGCAAAGATGGCAGCCGAGGCACCACTGTTCGTTTACGTAAACTCGTTTCATTGTTTTTCCTCCTATTCGCCCGCGTGCTTGATACCGAGAATCGCAAGTTCCTTCTCGTTAAGCCCGACTCCGCGAAGCATCAGCCTGTTGCCTCTTAGCGCCTCAATCGAATTTATGCCCATGCCGCCCATCATCTCCTCTATCTCGTGCTTCCACGCCGTAACGAGATTTACGAGCCTTTCGCAGCCGACGTCGGGGTTTAGTCGCTTAACAAGCTCGGGCCGCTGCGTGGCTATGCCCCAGTTGCATTTGCCGGCCTGGCAGCTTCTGCAGAGATGGCAGCCCAGGGCTATAAGCGCGGCGGTCCCTATATATACGGCGTCGGCGCCCAGGGCTACTGCCTTCACGATGTCCGCGCTGTTTCTTATTGAGCCGCCGACAACGAGGGAAACCCTGTTTCTTATCCCCTCGTCGCGAAGGCGCTGATCGACGCTCGCAAGGGCAAGCTCAATCGGGATTCCAACATTGTCCCTTATGCGCGTCGGCGCGGCTCCCGTACCGCCGCGGAAGCCGTCGATGGCGATGATGTCGGCTCCGCTGCGCGCTATACCCGAGGCTATGGCGGCGACATTGTGAACGGCGGCAATCTTCACGATTACGGGCTTTCTGTACCCTGTCGCGGTTTTAAGCGAGAGGACAAGCTGCCTCAGGTCCTCAATGGAATAAATGTCGTGGTGCGGCGCCGGGGAGATGGCGTCCGTTCCAACGGGAATCATCCTCGCCCTTGCGACGTCCTCGGTAATCTTCTCGCCGGGAAGATGGCCGCCGATACCCGGCTTTGCGCCCTGCCCCATTTTTATCTCAATCGCTGCACCCGCCTCAAGATAGTCCTTGTGCACTCCGAAGCGCCCCGAGGCCACCTGCACTATCGTGTTCTTTCCGTACTGGTAGAAGTCCTCGTGAAGCCCGCCCTCGCCGGTGTTGTAGAGTATGCCGAGCTTTGTCGCGGCCCTGGCTAAACTCTCATGGGCGTTGTAGCTAATCGAGCCGTAGGACATCGCCGAGAACATTATCGGAACCGAGAGCTCAAGCTGAGGCGTTGTCTCGGTGACGATTCTGCCGCTAGTATCCCTCTTTATCTTCTCGGGCTTTTGTCCGAGGAAGGTCTTCGTCTCCATAGGCTCGCGAAGCGGGTCTATGGAGGGGTTTGTGACCTGGGACGCGTTAATGAGTATCCTGTCCCAGTAAACGGGCAGTGGGTTCGGGTTCCCCATCGACGAGAGCAGCACGCCGCCGCTCTCCGCCTGCCTGTAGATTTCCGAGATTGCCCTGCCGGACCAGTTGGCGTTCTCTTTAAACGTATGGTCGGACTTTATGATTTTCAGCGCCCTTGTCGGGCAAAGCGCCACGCAGCGGTGGCAGTTGACGCACTTCGAGTCGTCGGCGAGCATCAACTTTAAGTCCGGGTCATACCTGTGCACCTCGTTTGCACACTGCCTCTCGCAGACGCGGCAGGCGATACACCTGTCAGTATTTCTGAGAACTTCGTATTCCGGGTAAATATATTCAATAGGCATTATTTATCTCCTCCGTTCAGGGTAAAAATGACGGGCTCTCCCCCGGCGGGCGCCCAGACCCGCTCGGGCTCCGGTTCTAGCACTCGTATTGCGCTCTCCTCGCTTGCGACGTAGCCCATATCGCCTTTTTCGGCGGCAACCATCGAACGGAGCTTGAGCCTGTCGTTTAGCGCCATCATCCCGCCCGTATAGCCCAAAATGATGGAGAACGGCCCGGTTATAAGAAGCCCCGCGAAGACATTGCGCAGGTATGTCAGTTCTTCTCTCTTCTCCTTTTTCATTTTCGAGATGGTAGACCAGAAAGGCGCCGCTACAACGCTTGCCGCCTCCTCAAGCGTAAGCCCCTGACGCCTTACTAGGTAATCCATAATATAAGTGATTACCTCAGTGTCGGTGAGAAGATTGCACTTGTAGCCATACATCTCTATAAACCTGCGGTTGGCGTCGTAGGAAGAAATCTCGCCGTTGTGGACGACGGAGAAGTCGAGCAGCGCGAAGGGGTGAGCACCGCCCCACCAGCCCGGGGTGTTTGTGGGGTAGCGCCCGTGCGCGGTCCAGCTATAGGCCTCATATTCCTCAAGCTTGTAGAACACTCCGACGTCCTCGGGGAAGCCCACGGCTTTGAAGGCTCCCATGTTTTTGCCGCTTGAGAATATGTACGCACCGTCTATAAAAGTATTCACATGCATTACGGCGCTCATAGTGTACTCATCCTCGTCAAGCGCGCTCTCTTTAAGCTTTGAATAACGCGGCTTTACGAAATAGCGCCAAATGAGGGGCGCATCCTTTATTGAGGGTATTTTCCTCGTGGGGATGGTCTCAGCTTTCTCGACCTGAAAGCTTGAATGGATGTACTCCTCGCACTCAAGCTTCGATTTGTCACCGTCATAGAAAACGTGAAAGGCGTAAAGCTCTTTATATTCAGGATAAATGCCGTATGCCGCAAAACCTCCGCCGAGGCCGTTTGAACGCTCACGCATAATGGCAATTGATTTGATTATTTTTTCTCCCGAAAACCTCTCGCCGCTTTTTGAAAAAATTCCGGAAATTGCGCAGCCTGAGGGGATTCTCAAGCCCTTATAGCCTTCTTTATACACTCTCAACAACTCCTCAAACGAAAAAAGACGCCCAAGGAGCTTATTTCTAAGCTCCCTAGACGTCTTTGTCTTGTATCATTATAGATTACCGAAATCTATTTGTCAACCAGTTTTAGGGCGAATCTGCAAGTTTATATTTGTGAAAAATCATTTCAGCGCCCGCTTTGTTTGAAATATACAGTTTTATCCGGGTTAATAAAGGAATTTTTGAATTATATGTGCGCGGGAGTTGCAAAATTTTTTCCCAAAAAGCTCTTGACATTTTTTATCCATCGGTTTATAATCCCTCTATAGAACAGCAAAGGCGCTGGGGTTTCTTCCTCAGCGCCTTTGTCGTATGGGAGCCTGCTTGGATCAGTAAAAGGAGGAATATTTGTGCAGAGCGTACCAGAAGTTTTTGGCAGCATGGTCTTTAACGATGTTGTGATGAAAGAGAGGCTGCCAAAAGAGATATACAAATCACTTAAGAAAACCATCGAAGAGGGCAGCGACCTTGACCTCACCGTAGCCAATGCTGTGGCCAACGCGATGAAGGACTGGGCGATAGAAAAAGGCGTCACCCATTTCTCGCACTGGTTCCAGCCCATGACGGGGATAACGGCAGAGAAGCACGACAGTTTCATATCCCCCCAGGGAGACGGCAGGGTCATAATGGAGTTTTCGGGCAAAGAGCTGATTCGCGGCGAGCCTGACGCTTCGAGCTTCCCTTCGGGCGGCCTGCGTGCGACGTTCGAGGCCAGAGGCTACACCGCATGGGACCCGACCTCCTACGCTTTTATTAAAGAGAACACCCTGTGCATACCCACCGCTTTCTGCTCCTACACAGGCGATGTGCTCGACAAGAAGACGCCCCTCCTGCGCTCGATGAACATTCTCAGCCGCGAGGCTCTGCGTATATTAAGGCTCCTCGGGGATACGAAAACAAGCCGGGTAATCTCGACCGTGGGTCCCGAGCAGGAATACTTCCTTATCGACAAAGAGCTTTACAACAGGCGAAAGGACCTCATATTCACCGGCAGAACGCTGTTCGGAGCAAGGCCTCCTAAGGGCCAGGAGCTTGAGGACCACTACTTCGGCGCCATCAAGCCGCGAGTGTTGGCTTTTATGCGGGACCTCAATGAGCAGCTCTGGAAGCTCGGAGTCTTCGCAAAGACCGAGCACAACGAGGTTGCGCCCGCTCAGCATGAGATTGCGCCCATTTTTACGACTGCAAACATTGCAACCGACCATAATCAGCTCACTATGGAGCTTCTTAAAAAGGTCGCCGACAAGCACGGCCTTGCCTGCCTTCTCCATGAAAAGCCCTTTGCCGGCGTAAACGGCAGCGGCAAGCACAACAACTGGTCGATTTGTACCAATACCGGCCAAAACCTCTTCGATCCGGGCAAAAACCCCCATGAGAACAAGCTGTTTTTACTTCTACTCTGCGCGGTAATCAAGGCGGTAGACACTCACCAGGACCTCCTGCGCATTTCCGCGGCGAGCGCCGGCAACGACCACAGGCTCGGTGCCAACGAGGCGCCCCCCGCAATTGTCTCCATCTTCCTCGGCAGCGAGCTTACCAGTATTCTCGAGTGCATAGAGGAAGGCAAACCCTACAACTGCGCGGACGTCTGCAAGATGGAAACCGGTGTCAACGTCCTTCCCGATTTTATAAAGGACACAACGGACAGGAACCGTACTTCCCCCTTTGCCTTCACCGGCAACAAGTTTGAGTTCCGTATGCTCGGCTCCTCCTTCTCCATAGCCGGCCCGAACATTGTGCTCAACACTATGTTTGCCGACGCCTTAAAAGAATTTGCCGACAGGCTTGAAGCCGCTTCCGACTTTGAAAGCGAGCTTGCGGCTCTGATGAGGGAGACAATCAAGAAGCATAAGCGTATTATATTCAACGGCAACAACTACGCCAAAGAGTGGGTGGAAGAGGCCGAGAAGCGGGGCCTGCTCAACCTGAGAACAACCGTCGACGCCCTCCCGCTTTTCAAAAGCGAGAAAAACATTGACCTCTTTTCGAGGCACAAGGTCCTGTCTAAGTCGGAAATCATCGCGAGATACGAAATCATAATGGAAAGCTACTGGAAAACTCTCAATATCGAAGCCCACACAATGTCCGAGATGGTGAAGAAGGACATTTTGCCTGCGGTGCTGGCCTACACCAAGGAGCTTTCCGAGACATTGGCGACCAAGAAGGCAATCGGAGTCGACATCACCGAAGATGCTACTTTCGAGCTTGTAAATACCCTGACAAAGCTGACAAACAGCCTCCATACCCGCGTTAAGGCCCTTGACGATTCAATCGCAGCCGCCTGCGCCAAATCGGAACTGCTCGAAAGGGCGGCGTATTTCAGAGATACGGTCGCGGTCTGCATGAGCGAGTTGCGCGCAGTGGTCGACGAGCTTGAAACGTTAGTCGCAGCCAAATACTGGCCCTTACCTACATACGGAGACCTGCTTTTCCGTATCTAGCTTATTCAAAGAATGAAGGCGCGTATGTTACTGTATTAGGTAACTTGCGCGCCTTTTGCTATTAGCAGCGGCTTGCGCCGCCGTTCCAGAACTTATATAAGCCTTAACAAAGCGCTGAGCACGGGGGGCTTTCCCTCCCCTGAGCCCGGCGCTGTTTTCGCTTCGGCAATGCGGTAACGGGGCGTGTTTTACAGTGTTATAATCAGGACTTGCCCGGCAATCACCCGCTTTAAAGATTGCTCTCGGAGCAGAATTACCACAATTTGGACCAACAAAAAGGCGATAATTTATGTTACACTGTGCCCAGAGCGGCTTTTCAATCGCTCTTAACACAGATGGAAGGAGGATTCCCATGAAGAGGAAACTTTCAATACTAATATCAACTGTTTTGGTTTTCATGCTAATATTGAGTTTAGTTCCTGCGGGAGCTTCTGCAGCCGGCTCCGGCTCGGCAGGTGTGGTCTCGGTCTCCTGGGGCTCGCTCAATGTCAGAAGCACGCCTTCTACTTCAGGAACCATCCTTACAAGCCTTCCGAAAGGAACTTATGTTACCCTGCTTTCCAAAAGCGGTAACTGGTGGCATGTGGAATACGCAAAGGGCCGCTATGGATACTGCTCTGCAGACTACATAGCGGAGCTCTCAACCTATAACGCAAGCACAACGGCCACATTGAATGTAAGAACAGGTCCGGGCACCGAATACGGCGTGATTGACTGGCTCGCGAACGGGCAAAATGTCATCGTGCTGTCTTCTTCGGGAAAATGGAGAAATGTTCTCTATAACGGCACAAAGTTAGGTTACGTAAGCGGAAACTATCTGACGACCGGCACAACGAGCGCCACAACTTACTCGCCCGTGTCGCTTTCTGTTCCGCGCTATAGGCAGACCGATTCCAGATGGGCCTACGTTGAGGTGGGTTCATCCGGCAAAACCATCGGTATGATAGGCTGCGCGACGACGGCTCTGGCAATGACCGAGTCCTACCGCACGGGGACAACCATAACTCCAAGCATGATGGAGGCAGGGCTCAAGTACACAGCCGGCGGCTCCGTCTACTGGCCGAGCAACTACCGCGCAAACACCAACAGCGGCTACCTTAAGACTTTGTACGACCTACTGAAGGCCGGAAAGCCCGCAATCATAGGCTTTACCAACTCCTACGGCAGCCAGCACTGGGTGGTGGTCACCGGCTTTACCGGCGGCTCCTCGCTGTCTGCATCCGCGTTCACGATTAACGACCCTGGAACAAACAGGGCAACGCTGCAGGAGCTTATAAACTCATATCCGAATTTCTATAAGATAATGCACTATTAAATTACGCAAGAAAACCACAGCGCACCTCCGGACTGAATCGGCCGGAGGTGCGTTTTTTGCCGCTATTCGCTCCGAATAACCCACAAGCGCACTGTACATACGCATTTTGCTGCTCATGCCGCTCCCAGCGAGCGGATACAATAAACAACGCCCGCCGTAATTCCAGGCGGGCGTAAAGCGCACTATTTTGCGATTTGCTGGGCGACAAGCTCCAGCGCTCCATACTTTTCGCGCAGCTTTGGCTTTTCGATTTTACCTGTGGGGTTGCGCGGCACCTTGTCGAATATTATTTCGTACGGCCGCTTGTAGCGCGGCAGGGCATTGCAGAATTCGGCTATGTCGGCCTCGGTGCAGTCCGCGTCCTCTTTAAGCTCGATTATCGCGGAGACTATCTCTCCAAGCCGCTTATGAGCACGGCCAATAACGGCAACGTCCTTGACCCACTCGCAGCTCCGTAGGAAGTCCTCTATCTGCACCGGGTATATGTTCTCGCCGCCCGTGATTATAACGTCCTTCTTGCGGTCGACAAGATAGATAAATCCGTCCTCGTCCTCCATCGCCATATCGCCCGTATAGAGCCAGCCGTCCTTCAATACGTCTTTGGTGGCCTCCTCGTCGCGGTAATAGCAGGTCATGACGCCGGGCCCTTTTACAATGAGCTCGCCGACTTCTCCTCTTTTTACGTCACTGCCCTTACTGTCCACTATGCGCGCCTGCCAGCCGTAGCCGGGCTTGCCGATTGCGCCGACCTTATGTATGTTTTCAACTCCCAGGTGCACGCAGCCGGGGCCTATGGACTCGCTCAGGCCGTAGTTCGTGTCATACTGATGGTGCGGGAAATACTGCTTCCAGCGCTTAATAAGGCTCGGCGGCACGGGCTGAGCGCCTATGTGCATGAGCCTCCATTGGTCAAGCCTGTAATCTTTAAGCTTAATCTCCCCGCGCTCTATCGCGTCGAGTATGTCCTGCGCCCAGGGCACAAGCAGCCAGACTATCGTGACATTCTCGTTTGAGACCGCCTCCATTATCCACTTGGGCTTTACGCCGCGCAGCAAAACCGCAGGAGTCCCTGAGACGAGGCTGCCGAACCAGTGCATCTTTGCTCCGGTGTGGTAGAGCGGTGGTATGCATAGGAAGCAGTCTCCCCTCTTCTGCCCGTGGTGAGCCTGCTCGACCATGGCAGCGTGCATAAGGCTGCGGTGCTTGTGGAGTATAGCCTTCGGAAAACCGGTGGTCCCGGAGGAAAAGTAAATTGCCGCAAAGTCGTCGTCGGCCAGGGATATATTGGGATTTCGGCTTGAGCAGTACAAGATGAACTTGTAATAGCTCATCGCATAGTCGGGGCACTTGGTGCCGACATAAAACTGCAGCCTGATATTGCTAAGGTCGTCGCGTATGCTGTCAATGCGCTCGACAAACTCCGGCCCGAAAACCAGTACCGAGGCCTCGGAGAGCTCCAGGCAATACTTGATTTCTTCAGCCGTATATCGGTAATTGAGGGGAACGGCAAGAGCGCCCATCCTGAGTATGCCGAAGTATATGGGAAGCCACTCAAGGCAGTTCATAAGGAGTATCGCAACCTTGTCTCCCTTCTTCACGCCGTGGGCAAGCAGGAGGTTTGCAAAGCGGTTTGCCCGACAGTCAAAATCCTGCCAGCTAATCTCCCTCCTGTATGCCTTGTCGGGGTCTGTCTCCACAAGGCTGAATTCCGTCCATTTTTCAGTCTTATGCCCTTTCTCCGGGTTAATTTCCACAAGAGCAGTCTCGTCCGGGTGCAGCCTTGCGTTTTGCGCGAGAAAATCCATAATTGGCATTTGTTTATGTCCCCCTCAATTGATTACATATACGCAGTTTTCGCCAAAGCAAAAAATAGCGCCCCAACTTCGCGTGAGGCAGAAGGAACTTCTTTATATACCGTTCTCTGTCAGTTCCAGATTTCTTTAAATCTTTAGTGTTTTAAATTACTGTATATTATATCCGGGCGCCCTGGGCTTGTCAAGGGCGTTTTTTGTTCTGTATGCATGCTCGTACATATGTGTTTTGCACCATTGAAAACAGTTTTTCCACTTTAGAAACTGCCTTCGGGGGCAAAACACTCGCAATTTACGGAGATTATTAAACTTGTCAGCGTAATACACGCCATCCTGTCTGCATATAGTAATCATGTAAAAGCGGCACGCTCAGGAATATGCCGCACCATCAGGTTGGGAGTGTTGTTTTTGAAAACTAATATTGAAGAACGGGCTTGCGATTTGGCAGTGTACATCATAGAAAACAAGGCGACGGTGCGCTCAGCTGCCAAACAGTTTGGAATTTCAAAATCAACCGTACATAAAGACCTGTCTGAACGTCTGCAGCATATTAACCGTGCTCTTTACGTTCAGGTCAAGGAGATTCTGGAAAAGAACAAGGCGGAGCGGCATATTCGGGGCGGTAACGCCACAAGGAGAAAATATAAGGGTGAATAGATAAACGGGAGGGCTGCCCCTCCCGTTTATCTGTTTAAGGCTAATTTACATAGACGGCATAGCCTGCTGTGCCTGGGTGAACTTCTGCTTTGCCTGCTGAACCTTCTGCTGGTCGGCGGGCTCGGTCTTGTACCAGCCCTTTGACTGCATGTTCGAGAAAATACATGCCTGAATAGCATGCTCGTCGTCGAGTATATTCAGGAAAGCGTTTCTGAGCTGCTCGTTTACGCACTCGCCTGCAAAGGTATTATAGCTTGAGCTGATGAGCTTCTGACTGATGATAAAATCGTTCAGGATTTCTTTCTCGCCAAGCATTTGTCCGGCCTGTTCGGGATTCTTCATCTGTAACCCTCCTACTGTAAGAATGTCATCAGAGTGTTTGCGTGCTGCTGATGCTTTGAGGCAATGTTTTCAAGGTCGCTCTTTATCTTGCTGTCATTGCACAGCTGAGCCATCGCACGATATTTTGTAACCAGCACCTGTTCGTAGTTTATCTGGTCTTCAAGCGCCGTTAGCTCTTTTGATGTGAGATTGGCCATAAATTTACCTCCTGTAAGTTGTGATGGTATTATTATGGCAGCTTCGTTATTTTCTATGCAAAAATCTCCCCATCCTTTACGGTGAAAACCAGATAGTCATTCCCGCCGATTTTAAGGGGTTTTCCCAAGCAGAATGCCGGCATGAGAGCGAAGGGTGCATCGCTTCGGATTGGAAACGCGGCCTTTGTTACCTCGCCCTCCTTGAGTGCCATAACTCCTTTTGAGCCTTTGCAGGCGGCCTTGAGGTCGCTGTCCGAAAACAGCCCGGACGGCTCGTAAACCGGTTTCCAGCCCGATTCTGCGGAGTGCTCCTGCGATAAAAGCACCACCGCTTCTATGCCCGAAACATTCAGCTCTGCAAGCATGTTTTTTGTAAAGTTCTTTTTAAGATAGAGGCCCCGCTGAGAGGGAGCAAGCACGCCTATCGGGATAGTTTTCCCCTTTGACACGACCGCTATGCGCCAGACGCCCGACAGTGGCAGTGTCTCCGCCGCAAACACCGTCATCAGGCCCTCGCTATAGACCTTGAGGGTGCCGACCTCTTTTCCCTCGTACTTCACGGCATATGTTCCATACATAAAAACAACCTCCTTTTTCTGAGGCAAAATCGTGCTATGTCAATACTGCTGCGTGCAGGCAAAAGGCGCCTGCTGAATATTCACCCTTAAACTCCAAACCGCACGCTACTTTTTTGGCAACCAAAAGCCCGCGCATAAATCTATGCGCGGGCTGAGCACATTATGCATAATATATGCTTTCAGCTTATGGTATAGGTTCCGCGGACAAGTGCCGTAACCTCGCTTTTTGCGCTTATGCCGCCCCCGGAAGAGAGCACCACATACATATGATTTTTCATAAGTCCGCCTGAGAGCGAGAGATTTTCACCGCTTGTGAGGTCGGATAGCCCCGCTATGGCCTCGGCGGTTCCGCTTCTGAGCATGATTTCGGCTCCTTCCTCGCAGGTAAGCGACTGGCCGCTACTCAGAGTTACGGTGGCAAAGACATCTCCGCCTTCAAAACCCGACAGTTTTTTCTCAAGCTCCCTTATCTGAGCTTCAAACTCAGCGGTTAGCTCCGCGACCTTCTTGTCCATCTCGGACTTAAACTCGTTCAGAATCTGGGGCATAAGTGTTTCGTTCAGATAGCTGAGGGTAACCAGCGGATCCGAGGATGTTCCGTAATTGGAGCTTGCTATGGCCCAGGTACCGATACCCACCCCCGCCATGAGCAATACTACAACAGCAATACCTATGATTCTCTTTTTTGTCATATGTACCTCTCCGTTTTTTCTCGGGGCGG
>DUPK01000033.1 GCA_012838345.1 Clostridiales bacterium
GAGCATCCTTTCTGATTGGGTTTGGTCGCTTTTATCTTAAAGGATTTCCTCTTTATGCTCTACCTTTTTTTATGAAAATGTTGGGGCTTGGTTTTCACCACTACCCCAACATTTATTATAGAACCTTCATATATAGCTTTCCGCTTTTATATCTTTTGTGAGGCTCCGTTATCCGCGCTGGATGAGAGAGTTCTTTAGATGAGAGAGTTCTTTATATGTGTTCTCTCTATAACAGATGTAGGGTATTCTCACAAGGCGAACTTGTCAGCTCGCTTGGCTTATGCTATAGGCTATCCCTTCAATAACGTTTGTGTCAGCGTCTTTGAGCGCTTTAATTAACTCGTTTTCTTTTCCGGCTATGTTCTCGCCGCTGAAAATCAATGCGTTCCACAGCTCGTGCAATGCGGAATACAGCTCGCCGTTGTCAGTAAACTGTACTGCGGCATAGACATTACTAATTAATGCTTCCATAGTGTCCGCATCATATCCGTTTTTCAAATCCTCTACCTTAGCTATGGCGAGTTTTATTAAGGTCCGGCTTTTGTTGTCCCTATCTTTCAGGGTATTTTGCTCGCTTATATAGTGACCCGCAAACGCGCTCAAGCAGAGGGATACAATAAGAGCGCCAGCAATTAATAGCTTTTTCACTTTCCCCATCTCCTAATAATAAAATAGTCTTTTTCGCAAATCTTTCTGTAAAATAATTTGGGGCGTTAAAAAACGTCATCTTCGCAATAAACCGGAAAAAATTTTAAAACATGAGGAGCATATCAAAGCCTGCCGCATATTGCAAGGCCTGTCATGGATGAAGGCAGTATAAAGCGAGAAAGAAGGCGGAGACGTTTGCCTCCGCCCTCTTTACAATTGTGATTCTTATTTCTTTTTCGCCAAATAGTTTGCTATCTCGCTCGCAATCTGCTCTACGGGCAGCTCCTTTATTACGGCGCCGAGCTTCTTGGCCTCCATGGGCATGCCGTATACCACGCAGCTTTCCTTATCCTGGCCTATCGTGTAGCCGCCCTGCCTGCGGATTTTCAGAAGGCCCCTGGCTCCGTCGGAGCCCATGCCTGTGAGAAGCACGCCGATGACGTTTTTGCCAGCCACTTCTGCCGTCGAGTCAAAGAGCACGTCGACTGAGGGGCAGTGGCCGCTGACCTTTTCGCCCTGGCGGCTCCTGATATAGTAGCCGTCGGCGTCCTTCTTCAAAGTCATATGATAGTCGCCCGCGGCAACGATAATTCTTCCGGGAGTCAGCCTGTCGTAGTCCACTGCTTCCTTGACTTCCATCTTGCAGATTTTGTCAAGGCGCTGTGCGTACAGCCGCGTAAAGTTGGCGGGCATATGCTGAACAACCAGGATGCCCGGAGAAGAAGGGGGCAGGTCCTTGACGACCTCGATAATCGCCTCGGTGCCGCCTGTCGAAGCGCCGATTGCGATGACGACATCCTTTCTCGCCTTAATCTCGAGGGCTTTCGTGAAAAGGTCTGCCGGCCTTGCGCTTCGCGCGGGAAAGGGCCTGACCTTTGCCTTGGAGGCAATCTTGATTTTTTCACGCATCTCATGCAGGAAATTCTCCTGTGCGTTGGGGACACCGGCTGAGGGCTTTCTTACAAAATCCACGGCGCCGGCGTCGAGGGCGTCCAGTGCGTTGATTGGAAGAGAGCTTACCACTACAACGGGTACGCTTTTGCGGGGCAGGAGCTCTTTCAGGAAGTCTATGCCGTTCATACCCGGCATTTCGACGTCCAGCGTGACGACATCCGGATTTAACTCCAGAATTTTCTGCATGGCCTCGGTGGTGTTTGCAGCGCCTCCTACCACGGTAATTTCACTATCGCTGAGGCTCAGCTGCATTTTTGTGCGAAACAGCACTGAGTCGTCAACGACAAGTACGCGTATGGGCATAAATGTGACCATTCCTTTCGCTTTGCTGGGGCACAAAATGTTACTGATAAGAAGCGTTATTCTGTGCTCATTTTAGGCTGCCGCTGAGGGCAACATGGTGTATTTCCGAGCCTTAAGCCCTGTCCTTGTCGGAAAAGGGCTTTTGATAAACAGCCGGCTGGATGTATTTATACTTGGAAACGGTTCTGTCTATTGTCTCCGAGTGGCCGATAAACAGATAACCGCCCTCAGCCGTAGCGTTGTAGAACCGTTCGATGAGCTGGTTTGTCGTCTGTTTATCAAAGTATATCATGACGTTGCGGCAGAAAATTATGTCAAAGGGCTTCTTGAAGATAATGGGGTCCATGAGGTTGAACACTTTGTATATAACCTCTTTGCGTATTTCGGGAATCACCTGATACGAGTCCTCGCCAACCCTGGTAAAGTACTTGCTTTTCCAGATTGGGGGGAGATTATCAAGGTCCCCCGACGGATAAATTCCCGCCTGCGCCTTGGCCAGGACATTGGTGGAAATGTCCGTCGCCAGTATGGCCGTATCCCAGCACCTTTTCTGTTCGCCAAAGTACTGGTCTATGACCATGGCTATGGTATAGGGCTCCTGCCCTGACGAGCAGCCGGCGCTCCAGATTCTGAGCTCGCGGGTGGAGCGCCGAGCGAGCTGCGGCAGCACGGTTTTTGCCAGAAAATCGAAATGGTCAGCCTCCCTCGCGAAGTATGAGTAGTTTGTCGTTATTCTATTTAAAAAGGTGGTAATCTCTTCACCGGTCTTGTCGTCCTTCAGGAGCTTGAGGTACTGCTCAAAGCTCTTTAGGCCCTTTGTTCTCAATGTGCTGGCGAGCCTAGCCTCTACAAGCTGGCGTTTGCGGCTTAAATCTATTCCATATTTGTCATAGACAAAGGTCTTTAGTTCCTTGAATTCCCTGTCGGTTAGCTTTGCTGGGTTAGTAAAAATATCCAAATGCATCACTTATCTTTCTCCCAAAATCAGAATTGGCCGTAATCGAGTTCAGAACTGAAGAACTTCTCACAGTCAATAATCAGGACGATTTTGTCCTCGAGTTCGAGTATTGAGGAAAGATACCTCGATGTGGCCTCGCCCACTTCCGACGGAACGGACAGCTGCGAGTTTTCCGCGTTGACGACCTCTGAGACCCTGTCGACAATAACGCCGACCTGCACCTCGTTTACGTTCAGCACAATGATGCAGGTCTTGTCGTCATACTCGCGCTCAGGCAGCCCGAGCTTCAAGCGGACGTCAATAATGGGGATTATTTTGCCCCTCAGATTGATTATGCCTTTTATGTAATGTGCGACCCCGGGAACTTGCGTTATGGTCTGAACATTGATGATTTCAAGTACGTATTCCAGCGAAACGCCGTACTTTGTATCGTCAATGTTAAAAAGCAGGTAGCGGTCCTTCAAATCGCTGGCAAAGCTTGTGCCGGCATTCATGTTCTCGTTCATAAGATTACCTCCTTATAGTTCGCAAATAAGGTTGTTTGAATCCAAAATCAGGCTTATAGTACCGTCTCCGAGTATGCTGCAGCCTGAAAGTCCCCGTCTCTTGAGGTCGTATTTGCTGAAAAATATTGGGAAGGGCTTGACGACAACCTGGAACTCCCCTATGAGCTCGTCGGCAAATATGCAGGCCTTGGAGTCGTTGTTGTTGACCTGTATTAATATGCCTTCTGTTATGTCCTCGGCACCGTCGGGTATCCCGAAGTAGTGGTTTAAGCGGACTATGGGGTAGCACTCGCCGCGAATGAGAATCATCTCGGTGCCGTTGGTGTTGCGGAGTATCTGCTTGGGGTCGTTTACCTTGAACGACTGGCTAATGGACGCGATGGGGAGCGTAAATATGGTCTTGCCGACAGATATGTTCATTCCGTTGACGATGGCAAGGGTAAGCGGAATTTTTATCGTGAAGGTCGTGCCCTGCCCTTTGACGCTGCTTATTGATATGGTGCCGCCGATTTGCTCGACATTCTTGCGCACGACGTCCATGCCCACGCCGCGCCCGGAAAACTCGGTTACCTCGGTAGAGGTCGAAAAGCCGGGCGCCATGATTAGCGTAAAGGCCTCCTTGTCCGTGTAGGCGCTTATCGGTTTTGTAAGCAGCCCGTTCCTCTCGGCTTTTTCCAGGATTTTTTCGGCGTCAAGGCCGCGTCCGTCGTCGGTGATTTCAATAACTATCTCTCCGCCCACGTTACGTGCTGAGAGCGTGATGCGCCCGACCTCGGGCTTCCCGGCGGCGAGCCTTTCCTCGGGGCTCTCAATGCCGTGGTCCATAGAGTTTCGTATCATGTGCATGAACGGGTCGACCATGGCGTCGTTTATGGTCTTGTCAACCTCGGTGTCGCCGCCCACACTGACGAGCTCCGCTTTCTTGCTGAGCTTCTTTGAAATGTCGCGAACAAGGCGGTCCATTTTGTGGAAGGTTGTCTGCAGCGGTACCATCCTCATAGACATTACGATGTCCTGAAGCTCGTTTGTGAGCTTGCGAAGCTCACGGAAGGACTTTGTGAAGTTGTCGAGCTTAAGGCCGCGAAGGTCGGGGTTACTGCCGACCATCGACTCTGCGGTGACAATCTCGCCCACAAGGTCCATGAGCTGGTCAAGCTTTGCCTGGTTTACGCTTATGAGGCTCTGCTTGTTGTTCTTCGGCGAAGATTTTTGCGCCGCCGCAGTCTGCGAAGCTGAAGGCAGATCCGCGTTTGCCTGTCCTTCGGCGTGCTCGCCCTCTTTTTCGTCCTCGCTGTGCTCCAAGAGATCCACAATCTCATAGCTCTTGACATTCAGGCTGCTTTCGATGGTCTGCCTGACCTCGTCGATTGAGCTTAAGGGGTTGCAGTATATGATAAAACCGTTTTTTGCTATCTCCTCGCTGAGCGAGGGGTCGGATTCGGGGTTTTCCGGGTCGGAGCTTAGGTAATCGCAGCAGCCCTGAAGCTGGGATAAAAGCATGAAGGCCCTTATGTTTTCCATTTGGACGTCGTCGTTGAAGAATATATGTAATTTATAGCGGGCGGGCGTCTCCGTGCCGCCGTCCTGCGCCTTTTCTCCCGGAGCGTCTTCGGTTCGGTCTGCCGGGCTTTCCCCGCTGAGTATGGCCGCCTGCAAGCGAAGCTTGTCAATCAGCTCTGAAGGGTCGTCGGGCACATAGTCCAGCCCCTGGTCCTGCAGCTTTTCAAGCTCTTTCTTCAGGAAGTCGGAGGTCTGGAAAACCAGATCAAATATCGTGTCAAAGACCAGGTCGAGCTTTGAGGGGTAATTTCTCAAAATGTAGAAGACATCCTCGACCGCATGAGAGAGATTTGAAACGCCGTCTATCCCCATCATGGCGGCGGAGCCCTTTATCGTGTGCGTAATTCTGAAAATTCCGCCTATGTGGTCTTCGGAGAGGCTCCCTGCCCGCTCCGACTCAAGGAGAATCTCGTCGAGCTGCTCAAGCATCGTCTCAGTCTCATGAACGAAAGTATCCAGCATGTCCCGCATAGTGGGGTCAATATAGCTCATAACGCCACCTTCTCTTTATGTAATAATGTATCTCAATTTAGTTATCCTCTTTTTTCGCTAAAATGCAAGCCCAAGCCGCAGGATTTTTAATATAATTGCACTTAATTTTTCACAATTTCGTGCTATAACTAAGATAAAGGGAGAATTATGCCAAGTAAGGAGGGCGAACAGTGCCGGACATACTAAAAGTAACCACGCCTCTTGTCAATAAAAGTGTGCCCGCTTCCCCGAAGCAGGCCATTGATCCGGCCAGCGCCTTCGTTATTCAGGATACGACAAAGGTAATAAAGCCGCACAATCAAAGCGAAATCTTAAAACAAAACACTGCGACGCTTGAAGCCGGCGACGGCTCCAAGCTGCTGATGAACCTTTTGAAGGACCCTTCGGTTACGGTCACGTATCTTAAGAATATTTTCCTGCTCGAGGAGATTTTCCGCCTGCTCCCGGCGAACAATAAAACCGTCACCCATGAAATCCGGCAGGTGTTCCGAGATTTGGTATTGAAGCCCGAGGAACTCGCGGCGGAAATGACAAGGCAGGAGCAGGAATCCACGGTCTTTAAAGGCGAGCTGTTCGATTTTCTGAGGGAACTCGGCTTTGCTTCCGAGCAGGAGCAGCCGGAGCTTCAAAATGCAATCGCAAGCTTCCTTAAGGCGGTAAACAATATCAAGGTGCAAAACGATATTATTGACGCCGTTTCAAACAACCTTATTTATCTGAGGAACAATATGCCCGTAGCCCACGCCCTTGCGGTGCGCATCGAGGCGCTGATTAAGAAATTTAACTCCGAGGGGGCGAAGGAGGATTTCCAGGCCCTCAAGGCCGAAACGCTTCTTTTGATGAAGGATGTCGAAGGGAGCTTCTATTTCTCGCAAAAGTTTGGTAAAATAGTGTCGATAATAGTTTACAACCTTTCGCGCTTTAACGACAACCCCGAGTTTTACAGTGAGGCGGTATACAGGCTGAAAAGGCAACTTCCCGAGCCTTCGCGCTCGAAATTTGTAAGGCTCCTGGAAGAGTTTGAGGAAAAGCAACTGCAGGGCTCCGTTTTAAAACCCGAGTCGATAAAATCAAAGGTCATGGAGGCGCTTGTAAAGATTATATCAAATCAGGCGCAGAGAGGCTCGGAGAGCGAGTCGGAGGAAGCCAAGACTAAGGCGATACTACATAGTCTCCTTTCGTCACCGTGTAACTTCACGCCCCTGCTGCACTTTATACTGCCGCTTTCCGTCGGGCGTCTGCGCGCCTTCGCCGAGCTCTGGATTAATCAGGAATACGGGGATAATGCATCGGCCGCCGGCGACAGGCAGACCTTCCATTTTCTGATGGTAGTCGACGTTGACGCCATCGGGAGGTTTGAGGCGGAGTTTTTCGTCCGCGACAAGGTTATTGACTTTACCCTTTACACACCCCCTGAGTGCGAGGGAAGCTTTAAGGCGGTGATAGACGCGCTGCCGGGCATTGTTTCTATGAGCGAGTATCGTATCGGGAAGACGGAAATAAAATCCCTAGACAGGACAAGGTCGTTGATGGACGTTTTCAAATCTTTACCATATAAGCGGGTGGGTGTTGATGTCAGAATCTAAGAAAAAAGCTGCTGCGCTCAAGTACGACCCGGAGCAGGACATGGCTCCGGTGGTTCTGGCCTCCGGCTATGGTCCGATTGCGGAGCAGATTATAGATATTGCCGAACAGCACGGTATCCCCGTCTACAGGGATGACAGCACGGCGTCCATGCTGTGCATGCTGGAGGTGGGCTCCAACATCCCGCCGGAACTCTATCAGATAATTGCCTCCGTTTATACCCAGATCTTGCTTACCGCCTCAAAAGCCATGGGGCACGGGGAAGCGCATCACCGCTCTGAACGCTAAGTAAAAGCCACGGACTGTATGGGTAGAAGTACAAAATATATTTTGGGGGTTTAGACCGCATGGACAACTACATTGCTTACCAGCCGATTATCAGCACGAAAAAGCAGAAAACAGTGGCGTACGAGCTGATATACAGGCAAGACAGCGGTTCTCTTTATAACCAGGACGACCAGGGCGCGGCATCTTCGATTGTGTCCTTTTTAAACCAGCTTGAAGGCTCAAGCTTCCTGGCGGGAAGAGACGTCCTCCTCACGTTTACCCCTAACCTCCTGATGAAGAATATACCCGACATCTTCGACGTGAAAAAGCTTATTGTACAGATTGAGGACAATGTGCTGATTCATCCTGAAACGCTGGGAATGCTGCACCGGTATAAGGAAAGGGGATACAGGATGGCCCTTGTGGGCTTTACCTTCAACAACCGGAATCTGGACATCCTGCCCCATGTAGACTACCTTAAGGTGAATTTCGAGCGGACGGACGACAGCGCGAGAGAGGTAAAAAACATAATAAGCCTTGCTCAGAACCTGAATAAAAAGACCATTGCGTACAACGTAAACAGCCCCGAGGCGAGGGGCAAGGCGCTGGTGCTCGGCTTTGACTATATCCAGGGCGAGAGCGTGGCCGACATGCTCAGGGGCAAGACACACAAGATGGAAAAGCTCAATTCCGTATTCTATCAGCTGCTGTCCGAGATTTCCGCCCCCCAGCCCGAGTTTGGTAAAATCGAGCGGCTTGTCTCCATGGACGTGAATCTGACGTATTCGCTCCTTAAAATGGTCAACTCCGCCTACTTTGCACTGCCGAACCGTATAAAGGAGGTCAGGCAGGCGCTGACAATACTGGGTCTGAGCCAGCTTCGGCAGTGGGTTTATCTATTGAGCTTCGTGCCGGACGCCGGCCTTTCGGAGGAGCTTATCAAGACAAGCTTCCTGCGCGCGATATTCTGCCAGAAGCTCTCCGGCTTCATCCCACACTTCCCGATTTCCTCGGAGGAGGCCTATCTCCTTGGGATGTTCTCCACGCTGGATGCGCTCCTTGATGTCCCCCAGGAGGAGGCAGTAAAGCAGCTCCCGCTCTCGGACGAGCTGAAAGAAGGGCTTATGGGCAGACCGGGACAGTGCTCCGAGCTACTCAACCTGTGTGTCGCCTATGAAAAGGGCCATTGGACCAAAATGGGCCGCTTTGCCCAGAATCTGGGCGTGCCCACCCATATAATTGCCAAGGAATACTTTGACTCCATCGAGCATGTCAACGGAATCTGGTCCAGCGTCATGAGACGCAAATAAACATTATTTCCGTTTTCTGTCGATTATTTTTAAAATATTTTAATTTCTTCTATTTAAAAACGGGAAAAATGTTGGATAACATTGGTGAAGGGTTATGTGGGCCCAGAACCCTTTAATACCCCCGCCGATTGTGCGGGAAA
>DUPK01000034.1 GCA_012838345.1 Clostridiales bacterium
AACAGAATACTCCACTGTGCTGCTGCTTAGCTCCAACCTCAAAGAGGGTTGGGCCGCAGCCCAACCCTCTTTAAGGTTGCTTTCTTCTGGCTCTACCCCAACTCTTGACATAGAGCCGACTTTTTCTCTTTTACATTTTGTCTAACTTTTTGGGGTCACTTCAAAGCTGCTTGCCGGGTCTCTTTGCCTTTGCTCTACCCGAGCTTTGGCGTAGAGCGTTATATACTATTGTAAGTTCCAGGCCTCATCAGGACCGGGCTATATTTTAAGAATTGCTGTGGCTATGCGAAAATATATGATAAGGGATAATGCGTCTACGGTCGTCGTGATGAAGGGGCTTGCCATGACGGCCGGGTCAAAGCCAATCTTTTTTGCGAGCATGGGCATTATGCCTCCCACCAGCTTTGCAAGCAATACGGTTGCCAGGAGGGTAATACAGACAACGGCTGAAACGAGAATCCCGACCTTGTCCAGATACATCAGTTTGAGAAAGTTGACGGCTGAGAGCGTAAGTCCGCAGAGCAGGGCCACGCGCAGCTCTTTCCATACAACTTTTACTAAATCCGAAAACTCTAGGTCTCCAAGCGACATACTGCGGATGATGGTGACCGAGGTCTGGCTGCCCCCGTTGCCTCCCGTGTCCATAAGCATAGGAATGAAGGCAGTGAGCACAACGAATTTTGAGAGCGCAGACTCGTAAAAGCCTATGATAAGGCCGGTAAAGGTGGCGGAAATCATCAGAATTAATAGCCAGGGAACCCGGGCGCGCCATGTCTCCAGCACCCCGGTTTTAAGATAAGGCTTGTCCGAAGGCGTGATAGCGGCCATCTTCTCAATGTCTTCGGTGGCTTCTTCCTCGAGCACGTCGATAGCGTCGTCAA
The DNA here is from genome assembly GCA_012838345.1 of Clostridiales bacterium. Lineage (GTDB taxonomy): Bacteria > Bacillota > Clostridia > Oscillospirales > Oscillospiraceae > DUPK01. The sequence continues at coordinate 882 of DUPK01000034.1, forward strand.
AGGTTACAATGCCGACAAGCCGGTTTTCCAAATCAACCACGGGCAGTGCTATGAAATCATACTTATTGAACATTTTAGCGACGGTTTCCCTGTCGTCCGTGGTTCTCGCCGAGATGACATTCTCGTCCATTATATCGCCTATTAAGGCCTCATATGGGCTTAGGAGCATATCTCTGACGGTTACGACTCCCAGTAGCTTTCTGTCCTTGGATGTGACATAGCAGGTGTATATAGTCTCCTTGTCCTCACCGGTTTTTCTGATGCGGTCGAAGGCGTCCTTAACCGTCATATCCTTCTCAAGGTCGACAAATTCGGCCGTCATTATGCTTCCGGCGGAGTTTTCAGGGTACTTGAGGAACTGATTAATCAGGTCGCGCGTTTCCGGGGTGGCGTTTCTCATTATGCGCTTTACCACATTCGCCGGCAATTCTTCCATGAGGTCGACGGCGTCGTCAACGTAGAGCTCTTCAATAATGTTCGCAAGCTCCCTGTCCGTTACGGAGTTTATGATGAGCTGCTGCTCGTCTATTTCCATGCACGCGAACACTTCGGCCGCATGCTCCTTAGCGAGTATTCGGAAAACCATTGCCATATCCTTTTCCGGCAAGGTCTGGAGAAACAGGGCCGCGTCCGCCTCGTTCATATCGTCAAGGCGTGTTTTCAGCTCCTTCATCTGCTTGTTTTGGAGCAGCTCCATAAGCTCCTCAAAAACAGTCTCCATTGTTCTGATTTCCATCGTCGTACCTCCTTTTCGAGGGTGCCGCTGAATAACATTGTAACTTGCAGTGCCGGGCATTCGCTCCCGCTTACCCTGACAACCAGGCTGATACATAGGTATTATCCGCGGTTTTTGCAAATACATAATTCCTCAGCACGCAAATTTAATAAAACAGCGACTCCAAAAAATAAACCCTGCCATTGCCTGAACAATGACAGGGGAAAGACCCTTAAAGGATCATCGTTCAAGCTTTAGCATCGCAGGGCATGTAGCTGCATTAGATAATGCCTTGAGTCGACATCACCTGCTAACCAGCTCGTAGTGTCTCCACCACTCCGCGGCAGCAGCCCTAAACTTTACAAATAAAGTTCAATCCCTGCGGTAGCCTCACCTACCGTACGCTATTACATTTGCTCCTAAAATCTATCACTGCATACCGGCTTTGTCAACCCTGTTTCAAATTATTTTTGGGCCAAGCGTGTATTCCTGTCCGCCGTATCTCTCGCTTTTCTTTGGGTAGGCCAGGACGTACAGATTCGTGGACCTGGCCTCCAGCTCGAAAACCCTCTTGGCTTCGCCCCTCAGAGCCCTTCCGGCCGCGGGCTTGGATATTATCGTAAAATCCTCGGAGATATTTTTGAGAAGCAGCCTTCCGCGCCCGCCGAGGGCAAGTATTTTCGCGTAGGGAGGGGCCTTCGGGAAATCCGAGGTTATTCCGAGATAGGCCCTTAAAACGAGCCTTCGGATTCTGGAGAGCGCGTAGCGCTTTGTTTTGGCGCTTTCATAGACGGAGCCGAGGCTAGGCTCAACCGACACCGCCTTATAAAGCCTGTCGCCAAGCCCCTCGGCGCCGCCGTCAAAAGCACAGAGCTCAGCACTGCTCATGCGCCTTAACACTGCAAGTATGGCCCCCTCGCAGCTCTCGATAAAGACCGGGCCCCTGCCGCAGCTTATCTCGCGCCTGAATACCTCGGCGGCGGCTTCCGGCATGTATTCAAAGGCGTTCTCGCCGCTTCTTATCATGCTTCTCAGCCGTGAGGCGGAGGCCGTTTTGTCAATCTCTTCGCTGTCGTGCCCGGCGCCTGAGCGCTTGAAGGTGAGCGGCTGGATTGAGGAATTTAAGTTTTTCAGCGCCTTAATGTACTCCACACCGAGTATGTTGTTAGGGCTTTTTAGTACATGCGCTGTCTCGCCAAGCGCGTTTAAGGCCGCCGCTTGCCGCGCATGGGCAAAGGAAATGCCCTTTTGAAGCTCATTTTTAATAAGCTCGTCTGAGCGCCCGGAGACCAGAAAGTCTGCCGCCCTTACAAGTGGCTCCACGCAGCCGGTCTCGCTACCGAAGGACAGGTGGGTGACTATCCCGAGGCTGTTTAGAATGGAAACGGCGCCGAAAGCAAAGCCCTCCGCCGAGGAGATGGCCCAGGGTAGAGGGAGCTCAAGCACGAGGTCGGCCCCGCACAGGACCGCAGCCTCGGCTCTTGCATGCTTTTCAAAAATCGCAAAGTCGCCCCGCTGGGTGAAGTTGCCGCTCAGGACGCATACAATCGCCGCGTCTTCGCCCAGAAGCTCTCGCGTCTTATTGAGGTGGTAGAGGTGTCCCGTATGTAAAGGGTTATATTCTGCAACAATTCCTGCAATTTTCAAAAAATACCCTACTTTCCGAATAAAAAAGCAAAAAAAGAAGTTGTTTATTATTCTTTTTGATATTATAATATTGCTGTTTATAATTATACATTTTTTTAATTATTATATCAATATAGGGTGAAAGGAATAGACGGAAGATGAAGATTTTGGTTATCAATGCGGGGAGCTCATCTCTCAAATATCAGCTTTTTGATATGGAGAATGAGGCTGTGATGGCGAAGGGCCTTTGCGAGCGTATAGGCATCAACGGCTCGGTCCTTACTCACAAACCCACCGGCAGCGAGCCTGTAAAGTACGTAGAAGACATGCCCGACCATGTCGCCGCTATCAAGCTGGTCTTCAAGGCCCTGACGGCAAGCAACGGCGGCGTTATTAAGGACATGAGCGAAATAAACGCCGTAGGCCACAGGGTTCTCCACGGCGGCGACAAGTTCTCCGAATCGATTGTTATTGACGAAAAGGTCAAGGCCGCAATCCGCGAGTGCATCCCCCTCGGCCCTCTGCACAACCCGGCAAACCTCATGGGGATAGAAGCATGCGAGAAGATTATGCCCGATGTTCCTCAGGTGGCTGTTTTCGATACGGCTTTCCACCAGACGATGCCTCCCAAGGCTTATATGTATGCCATTCCATACGAATACTATGAGAAGTACAAAATCCGCCGTTACGGCTTCCATGGCACCTCGCACAGGTTCATCTCCGCCCGAACTCTTGAGCTGCTCGGGCACCCCGAGAACGCAAGGGTAATTACCTGCCACCTGGGCAACGGCTCTTCAATCGCGGCAATTAAGGACGGCAAATGCGTCGATACCTCAATGGGCCTTACACCGCTTGAGGGACTTCCGATGGGAACCCGTTCAGGCTCGATTGACCCCGCGATTGTCGGGATAATCTCAGAGAATGAAAAGTTAAGCGCGGCCGAGGTCGTTAGCATTCTAAACAAGCAGTCCGGCGTGCTGGCCATTTCCGGCGTCTCCTCCGACTTCAGGGACATCGAGGATGCAGTAGCCAAGGGCAATGAGCGCGCAAAGCTCGCTCTTGAGATGTTCGAGTATGAAATAGTCAAGTATGTAGGCTCTTATATTGCCGCTCTCGGCGGGCTTGACGCCCTCGTATTTGCCGGCGGAATCGGCGAAAACGGACCTGAGACCAGGGAGAGCATAGTAAACCAGCTCCACACCTTCGGACTTAAGATAGACGCGGAAAAGAACAAGGCAAGGGGCAAGGAAGTCGACATCACCGGCGAAGGCTCCAGCGCGAAAATCTTCATCGTTCCCACAAACGAGGAGCTAATGATAGCAAGAGACACGAAAAACCTGATAGCGGCGAGATAAATATGTGATTTTTGCGCTATTTTCCTGAATTTCTGCGTGGTCGGTATTGACTTTTCTCTCACCCGATGATATACTCTCAAAGCCGCTTTGAACGGGCACGAAAAGTGAGGCCTTTTTGGTTTCCGCCCCGATAGCGAGACTACAAATAAGGAAGGTGCAAGGCAAAATGCTGCACGCAATTATCGAAACCGGCGGAAAGCAGTACAGAGTCGCAGAGGGCGACGAGCTGTTTATTGAAAAGCTTCCCGCAGAGGCTGGAGATACGGTGACTTTTGACAAGGTCCTTGCCGTCATCGGCGACGACACTCAGAGCTTCGGTAAGCCCTTACTGGACGGGGCCTCTGTTACTGCGGAGGTTGTAAAGAACGGCAAATCCAGGAAGATAATCGTATACAAGATGAAGCCGAAGAAGAACTACCGCAGAAAGCAGGGTCACAGGCAGCCTTATTCCAAGGTTAAGATTACTTCAATCAAGTATTAATCCGAACTGATTTTCCCGCGGAGCAATCCGCTTAATAAGAGTTATTGGAGGTGTAGACCATGGCACATAAAAAAGGTGTTGGTTCCACCAAGAACGGCAGAGACAGCGAGTCAAAGCGTCTTGGTGTTAAGAGAGCAGACGGCCAGTTCGTCCTGGCGGGCAACATTCTCGTCAGACAGCGTGGCACAAAGATACATCCCGGAAGGAATGTCGGCCGCGGAAGCGATGACACCCTGTTTGCGCTGATAGACGGGCGTGTCCGTTTTGAGCGATTGGGCAGAGACAGAAAGGCTGTATCCGTATACGCGGAAGCTGTCGAGTAAGCTATAGGCGGGCGATGCCCGCCTTTTTGTTTGACTTCTTTAAACTGGGACAAACAGAGGCATAATAAATAAGGCCGCGCTAAAAGCGAGGGCTGCTAACTTAGCAACAAAGCCTATAGGCGCGCCGGCCTCCGTAAACAAAAGGTGCCGTTTGCCGCCTTAAGCGGGCAGCGCGGCACATATTTATACTGTTTTTCATTTAAGTTTTTCATACTTTTGAGCTGAAGTTGGCGGCGGAAGGAGGGTTCTTATGTTTGTTGACAAGGCCACGATAACGGTGATTGCGGGCAGGGGAGGAGACGGCGCCGTATCCTTCCACCGTGAAAAGTATATAGCCGCGGGCGGGCCCGACGGAGGCGACGGGGGCAAGGGCGGAGACGTCATCCTGGTCGCCGACGACAACATGTCCACGCTGATGGACTTCAAATACAAAAGAAAATATACAGCGGGAAACGGCGGGAATGGGGCGGGCCGCATGTGCACCGGTCGGGACGGGGAAAATCTCTACCTGAAGGTGCCCAGGGGCACGCTCGTGATAGACAAGGAGACAGGAGCCGTTATCCAGGACATGTCGGAGGTAGACAGCTTTGTTATCGCGAGGGGCGGCAGAGGCGGATGGGGCAACAAGCGTTTCGCCACCCCGACAAGGCAGGCCCCGCGCTTTGCAAAGCCCGGACTCCCCGGCCAGGAGAGGGAAATAATACTTGAGCTGAAGCTGCTTGCCGACGTGGGACTCGTAGGTTTCCCGAACGTGGGCAAATCGACCATGCTCTCTGTGGTATCCAAGGCAAACCCCAAAATTGCGAACTACCACTTCACCACGCTCTATCCTAATCTCGGCGTCGTCTACGTAGGGGAGGGCAATTCGTTTGTAATGGCCGACATACCCGGACTCATTGAGGGCGCCTCGGAGGGCACCGGATTGGGCCATGACTTTCTGCGCCATATTGAGCGCTGCAGGCTTATAGTTCATATAGTCGACGTATCGGGCAGCGAAGGGCGGGACCCAGTCGAGGACTTTGAAACCATAAACGCCGAGCTTATTAGCTACAGCCCTGAGCTGTTGAGCCGCCCCCAGATAGTCGTCGGAAACAAAATAGATATTGTGCAGGACCCCTCATTGCCGGAAAAGCTCAAAACCTATGTTGAGGCGCGCGGCTACCGCTACTTTGAAATTTCTGCCGCTGCGCATAAGGGCACGAGGGAGCTTGTTTTGGCAATAGCGGAGGAGCTTTCGCATCTCCCGCCCGTCCGTGTTTTCAGGTCCGAGTATGTGGAACCAGAGACAGTGCCCGAAACCCCGGATGACCTGATTTATACGGCGGAAAACGGCGTGTACTCGATAGAGGGCGCTTGGATGGAGCGGCTTATAGGCTCGGTTAACTTCTCCGATTACGAGTCGCGGATGTACTTTGAGCGCAGGCTCAGAGATGCCGGAGTGTACGAGCGCCTGGAGGAGATGGGAATACAGGAGGGCGACGCGGTGCGCATTTATGACCTTGAGTTTGAGTATAAAAAATAGCTAGCTAATAATTTGTGCAAAATAGATATTGCGCATTATTGAAATAGATGGTAAGCTAACTAACAAATTAATTTTACTCGGAGGCTCCAAATGGCAAACACTAAATCCATGATAAAGGACCTGACTACCGGCAGCGTTTCTAAGAAGCTGATTACATTTGCCTATCCGTTCATGCTCTCAAATCTTCTGCAGGTTGTTTATAATCTTGTGGATATGATAGTCATAGGGCAGGTTGTCGGCAGCAAGGGGCTTTCCGGGGTTTCCATCGGCGGAGATTTGCTTCAGTTTTGCACCATGCTCTGCATAGGCTTTGCAAGCGCGGGGCAAATCATGATTTCGCAGTCCGTCGGCAAGGGTGACCGCGAGACAGTAAACTCAATTATCGGGACTATGTTCTCCTCTTTACTCTCATTTTCAATTCTGCTGTCCATAGTCACAATTTGCCTTGCGGACACCTTCCTTGTCTGGATGCAGACGCCCGCGGAAGCCTTTGAGCAGGCAAGGGCTTATTCGATAGTGTGTTTTGCCGGGCTTTTCTTCGTGTACGGCTATAATGTGGTGAGCTCCATACTCAGGGGCATGGGCGATTCCATGCGTCCCTTTATCTTCATCGCGATAGCCGCTGTAATGAACTTCCTGCTTGACCTCCTCTTTATCGCGGTATTGGGCATGGAGGCCTTCGGCGCCGCTCTTGCGACAGTACTGGGGCAGGCCTTTTCGTTTGTCGCGTCGATTATATACCTTTACAGAAGAAAAGAGGCCTTCGGCTTCGATTTTAAGATACAGAGCTTCAAGGTCCGCTTTAACATACTCAAGCCTATGATAAAGCTCGGATTCCCGCTGGCGCTTCAGTATGCCGCAATATCCATATCAATGCTGTTTGTCAACTCCTATATCAACTCTTTCGGACTGGTGGCCTCGGCCGTCACGGGCGTGGGAAACAAGCTAAGGCAGGTTATGTCCATAATAACAAGGTCGATTGCAACCGCGGGCTCGTCCATGGTGGGGCAGAACATGGGTGCCGGCAAGCCCGAGCGCGTAAAGCAAATGGTCCGCACGGCATGCATCATATGTTTTTCCGCTGCCATAGTATTCTCTTGCGTATTCCTTGCCTTCCCGAAGCAGATTTTCAGTATTTTCGACAAGAATCCCGAGGTTTTGGATTGGGCGCCAAGGTACATGGTTACAATTGCCCTGGCCTTTGGCTCCTTTGCGGTTATGGCGCCGTTCAACGCGCTAATCAACGGCACCGGATTTGCGGCGCTGAGCTTTGTCATCGCCCTTTTGGACGGAGTTGTTTCGAGGATAGGACTGTCACTGCTCCTGGGGCTTACCTTCAAAATGGGCATAGAGGGATTCTGGTACGGGAGCGCACTGGCAGGTTATTCGACGGGATTGGTTGGAGCTGTCTACTACTTGAGCGGCAAATGGAAAACAAGAAAGCTGATTATAAGTAAATAATAGATAAAAACGGTGCGCACACTCGCGCACCGTTTATTTATGGTCAAGATTGTCATTAAAATTCTTTCGTATAGGCTTCTACAGGGTCAGCGTCCCGCTTTCATCCTCTATGAGCATCAGGATTTCCTCTTCTTCGCCCGTAACCGCGTCCACATAGACTATAAAGTGCCTGTCGTCGGGGGCAAGGCATTTGTACTCGTGGCACAGCACCTCTTTTTCCCCGTCAGTCGGGATTACGGCAAGCTGATGGGAGAGGATTTCAAGCTCGTCGGAGACCACCTTCCTCGCCTCATCCTCGGTGATTTCGACTTCGGGCAGGTTTCTCGGCTGGTGGTTTGTAATAAAGCCCATCGCCTCGAAGCCAACCACGTCGCCGCAGTCGAGGGCGACCGCAACCTTGATGAGGTCGGGGTAGCAGATTACATCGTCCTGTACATAGGCAAAGTTTATAAGTGCGATGTTATTGTAGACTGTCCAATAGCTCTCCTTCATATTGGGGAAGCCGCGCTCGATTAGGAAGTTCTTTGCCGTTTCAACGCCCTCCTCGGGCGATGTTTTCGCCTCGCTGCCCTCGTATCTGCCAAAGGCGGAGAGCACGGCGCCGCCCTTTTTTGTGACCAGAACGGTAATATCCCCGCACTTAGTCTCCGCGGATACCATATAGCAGGGGATTTTGCCTTCCCGCTCGCCGATATGAGAGGTCTTGTCAATCTCAATGCCCATGAATGCCGCGGCTATGCTCCTTGCTTCCTCCGCGCCGATTTCAGCGGTGTTTTCAATGAATTTGGGGCTTTTGTCCTCCAGGTGCTTGGAATAGGGGCCGTCATATATAAGCGTGGGGGTCTCCGGAAACTCGCTTTCAATGAGTTTGAAGCTCTCGCCTATGGTTTTTGCCTGGCCGTCTTCCGACATTCGAATTTCGCTCTGAGCGGTTTTCAGTTCCGCAAGCGTAATAGTGCCGTGGCCGACCTCCGTCTGCAACTCGACGAGCTTTGAAGAGAGAGTGGAGGCCGCCTCGGAAAGGCCCTTCAGGTTTTCAATATCGGTGTCTAACGGCATGTCACCGCCGGCTGCCTTTACCGCCAGCGCGTAAGCGTAATCGCCCACCTTCGCCAGGAAGCCGGCCGTTTCGTGAAGTTCATAGTTTGAAAAGGGAAGCTCCGCCAGAAACATCTGGGCCGCGACGGTCTTTCCAAAGAGCTGGGTACAGACGGAATTCAGCATCGACGGGGAAGTGGCGTAAATGCTCTTGGTAAGAGCCGTGTCAATCTCGTTGACCGCCGTCACCAGCTCCGAAAAGGAGTGCTGATAAGAATTGTTCAAGAATAATTCGTACTCGGCGAGGTCCTTTGAATGACCGTACATCGAAACTCCGAGCGCGATTACGGCGGCAATGAGATAGCTTGTCAGAATTATTATGGTTTTTTTGCGCAAAAAATCACCCCTTTTACGGATATAATTTCCGCAAAGGGGTGATTTAATTCTGTTATGCTTATGACAATTTTTTGATGCCCTGCCGCACGCGCCTGAGGGCCTCGTCCTTCCCGAGTATATAGCATATCTCTACAGCCCCGCCCGGCGTCACTCCCTTGCCGGCGAGAGCTATTCTGAGAGGCCAGAGCAGGACCGCGTTTTTGATTCCAAGCTTTTCGATAAGAGCGAAGAGAGCGTTGTGGACGTTTTCCCGGCTCCAGTCGCCTATACTCTCCAGCACCGGCAGCGCGGCGTTTAGCATCTCCAGCGAGATATTCTCGTCGGTTTTGGACTTTTTGTGGACATAAAGCGAGTTGTCGTACTCGGGGAGCATACCGAGGAAGTCGATTTTTTCGGGGATGTCGGTGAGCTTCTCGCAGCGCGGCTGAAGTATCTCCGCAATCGCCATCGTGTCTGCCTCCGGTCTTCTCACCACCTCCCGGATATAGGGGAGCGCGGCTGCGTGAAATTCCTCAAGGCTCATGCTGCGAATATACTCGCTGTTGAAGTGATTTAGCTTTGCAATATCAAAAATCGCCGGGGACTTTGAAATGCCGCTTATATCGAAGACTTCGACAAGCTCCTTAAGCCTGAATATCTCGCGCTCACCGCCGGGGCTCCAGCCCAATAGCGCTACGTAGTTTAATACCGCATCGCTGAGGTAACCGAGCTTTAAAAGGTCCTCGTATGAGGGGTCTCCGTGGCGCTTGGACATCTTATTATGGGCGTCGCGCATAACCGGCGAGCAGTGGATATACTTCGGTATATCCCAGCCGAAGGCCTTGTAGAGCAGGTTATACTTCGGCGTGCTGCTGAGGTACTCCGAGCCGCGCACGACGTGGGTGATGCCCATGAGGTGGTCGTCGATGACGTTTGCAAAGTTGTATGTCGGCAGCCCGTCGGATTTTATCAGGACATTGTCGTCAAGCGTGTCGTTGTCGACGGTTATCTCGCCGAAAACCATGTCGGTGAAGGTGATTCTTCCGGGTGGAATCTTCTGCCGGACGACGTAGGGGCGGCCCTCTGAAAGCAGGCGGTTTACTTCGGCTTCCGAAAGGCGGCTACAGCGGCCGTCATATTTTTTTATACCCTTTTCGTCGGAGGGGTTCTCCTCGGTTTCATCCTTTTCGCAGAAGCAGCGGTAGGCGCCGCCCTTTTTGATAAGAAGCTCGGCGTATCTCCTGTAAATCTCGCGCCGCTCCGTCTGGATATACGGACCCACCGGCCCGCCTATGTCCGGGCCCTCGTCATGCGTAAGCCCGCAGTTTTTCAGGGTGTTGTATATCACGTCAATGGCGCCCTCAATATAGCGCTCCTGGTCCGTGTCCTCAATCCGGAGGATGAATTTTCCGCTGTACTTTCTCGCAATCAGGTAGGTGTAGAGCGCCGTGCGGAGGTTTCCAACGTGCATGTAGCCAGTCGGGCTCGGCGCAAAGCGGGTACGCACCTCGCCGACGGGGATGCGCTTTTCCATCTCCTCGAACCATTTGTCGTTTATGTTCATATTGTTTTCCATAATTGCAACCATACCCTTCAGATTTCTAAAAGCCAAGCCGCCTGCGGTGTTGCCGCTTTGCCGGCGGGCGGGAAATGCATTAATTTGAATAAAGTTTTTACTTAATTTACACTTTATATCTTTATTTATTATTTTCGTTACTTTATATTATTTTATTGTGCAAACATTGTCAAGGGCGCAAATCGCAGCCCTGCTTGCGCAGGCCGTCCGCCCGCCCGCGCAATAATAATGTGATTCCGGCGGCTTTCGGGTATATTGGAAAAAACTATTTTCAAATCAGGCATAATATGATAAAATACTTCGATAAATGGGTGACCCAAAAGATAAATGGGGCCAACAGTGAAAATGAGGTGTTCCTATGAAATTCAAATGCTCCGACAGAATGGAGCCCCTAAAGCCCTCTACGATACGCGAAATGCTGAAATATATTTCAGACCCGACGGTCATTTCTCTTGCGGGCGGAAACCCGTCGGCAGACTTGTTCCCTGCAAAGGAACTACTGGATGTGACGGCCGACGTACTTAAAAACGAAGCCGCCCTTGCCCTTCAGTACGGTATAACCGAGGGGTATCCCCCCCTTGTTAAGCAGATACGCGAGCGCCTTAAATCCAAGTACGGCATAGATACTCCGGGCGACGAGATACTAATCACACACGGAGGGCAGCAGGTCATTGACCTTGCCACAAAGTGCCTTGTAAACGAAGGCGACACCGTTATAACCGAAAACCCGAGCTTTATTGGCGCTCTCAACACCTTCCGCTCCTTTAGGGCCAACCTGGTCGGCGTCCCGATGGACAACGACGGCATGGACGTAGACTACCTTGAAAACGTCCTCAAAACCGAGAAAAACGTTAAGCTCATTTACACGATACCCACCTTCCAGAACCCGATGGGAGTCACGATGACGCCGGAGCGCAGAAAGCGTCTGTACGAACTTGCGGTTAAGTACGATGTCCCCGTAGTCGAGGACAGCCCGTATTTTGAGCTGACATATTCGGGCGAGATTACGCTTCCGATAAAGTCTCTGGACAAAACCGGGCATGTTATATACGCCGGCAGCTTCTCAAAGGTTATATCCCCGGGGCTGCGACTCGGCTATGCGGTCGGCCCCGCCGAGCTGATTGCGAAGATGACGGTCGCCAAACAGGGCGAGGACGTCTGCAACAACCAGCTCACGATGGTCACGGTTTCAAGATACTTAGAGCGCTACGACCTTGACGAGCACATCGGGCATTGCTGCGCCGCCTATTCCAAAAAGCGGGACTACATGCTTGAGTGCATTGACAAATACTTTGACAAGAGGGTCACTCACACAAGACCCGGAGGCGGTATTTTCATCTGGTGCGACCTGCCCGAGGGCTATTCCGGTACCGACCTGTGGCGTTTTGCGCTCGAGCACAAAGTGGCCTGTGTCCCCGGTTCGACTTTCGACGTGAAGCTGGACCCGAAAAACAGGGGCTTCAGGCTCAACTTCTCACTGCCAAGCTTCGAGGAAATCGAAAAGGGCTGCCGTATTATGGGCGAGTGCATCAGAGAATTCTTGAAGTAAGAGGACTTAGGAACAATGGACGAAAAGAAGACTATTTTCAGCGGAATACAGCCATCGGGCGAGCTTACGCTGGGCTCCTACCTCGGCGCCATAAAAAACTGGGTTACACTTTCCGAGGAATTTAACTGCTATTACTGCATCGTGGATATGCACGCCATCACGGTGCGGCAGGACCCCGCGGAGCTCCGCAAGAGGACTCTCGAGCAGCTTGCGCAGTATATCGCCTGCGGCCTGGACCCGAAGAAAAACACGATTTTCATACAGAGCCATGTGAGCGCGCACGCAGAACTCGCCTGGGTGCTAAACTGCTACGCCATGTTCGGGGAACTTTCGCGTATGACGCAGTTTAAGGACAAGAGCGCTAAAAACGCCGACAACATAAACGCGGGGCTATTCACATATCCCGTGCTTATGGCGGCGGACATTCTCCTGTATCAGGCCGACCTTGTTCCGGTGGGCGAGGACCAGAAGCAACACGTTGAGCTCACGCGCGATGTTGCCCAGCGCTTCAATGGGATTTACGGCGAGGTGTTCAAAATACCCGAGCCCTATATCCCGAAGGTCGGCGCCAGGATTATGAGCCTGACCTCGCCCGAGAGCAAAATGAGCAAATCGGACAAAGACCCCGGCGGCTGCATCTACCTGATGCAAAGGCCGGAGGATATAATGCGCTCATTTAAGCGCGCCGTGACCGACAGCGAAACGGTTGTGAGGTACGACCCGGAAAACAAGCCCGGAATATCGAACCTGATGACAATTTATTCAATTGCGGCGAACAAGAGCTTTGCCGAGATTGAGGGTGAGTTTGCGGGGAAGGGTTACGGCGATTTTAAGCTCGCTGTCGGCGAGTCGGTGGTGGAACTTCTGCGGCCGATACGCGAGGAGGCCGAGCGCCTTCTGAAGGAAAAGGCGTATCTTGAGTCCGTCTATAAAGAAGGGGCCGAGCGCGCCTCGCGCTCGGCTGCAAGGACGCTTCGCAAGGTGTACAAAAAAGTTGGCTTTGTGGGAAGATAAGTTCTCAGCAATTAAGGAGTGTAATCATTATGCCTGTTGACACAAAAACTGTGCTCAACATTGTACTTGCGCTGGTTGTCGGCATCGTAATCAGCTTTGTCGCCACGCCCGCCGCAAAGTGGTTTGCCCAAAAGGTCGGCGCAATCGACGTACCCAAGGACGAAAGGCGAGTCCATAATCACCCGATTCCGAGACTCGGGGGACTTGCCATTTTCCTGGGATTTATATTGAGCGTTGTGCTGTTTGCGGAGATAGACAGGGCCGTACAAGGTATTCTGCTCGGCTCCGTTATCGTAGTGGTGAGTGGCGTTATCGACGATATAGTCCCTTTGAGGGCCTGGCAGAAGCTTGTTTTCCAGGTTTTAGCCGCCGCTGTCGCGGTTTACCACGGCGTAGTCATTGAGGTTTTGTCAAACCCATTCTTTCTGACCAGACCCGAGTACATCGTGCTGGGCGCTTTTTCGATACCTATCACAATATTATGGATAGTGGCAATAACTAACTCTGTCAATATTATAGACGGTCTTGACGGTCTCGCCGTCGGGGTTTCCACGATAAGCTCAATCGCCATGCTTGTCATCTCCATTCTGGTTTCCGACGGCAATGTGGCGATAGTCATGGCCGCCCTCGCCGGAGCCTGCATAGGGTTTATGCCCTATAACTTAAACCCTGCAAAGATATTCATGGGTGACTCCGGCGCTCTCCTGCTCGGCTATATTCTCTCGACCACCTCTATAATCGGGCTGTTTAAATTCTACGCGATAGTCTCCTTCGCCGCGCCGATTCTCGTTGTAGCCCTGCCCCTTTTTGACACCGCTTTCGCGTTTGTAAGGAGGATTCTGAAAGGCCAGAGCCCGATGCACGCTGACAGGGGGCACCTGCATCACAGGCTCATAGATTTGGGCCTTAGTCAGAAACAGGCTGTAGCGATACTATATTCGGTGAGCGCCGTAATGGGGCTTGTCGCGGTGGTTTTGACGACTACGGGTGTCATGAAGGCGGTGCTTCTGGTTGCCACCTTAATCATAGCGGTAATCGTCACAATTTTTGTCACGAGAACTACGCACCATGCCTACGAGGAGCAAAAGAAAAACGGGAACGGATACGGCATTTCCGTAAAAAAGCCGGAGGAAAACGTTTAATGCGAAAGAAAATCAAGGTTATGTCTGTCTTCGGCACCAGGCCCGAGGCAATAAAAATGGCTCCGCTTATTCTGGAGCTGCAAAAACGACCTGAGATTGAGAGCCTCTGCTGCGTCACGGCGCAGCACCGTGAGATGCTCGATTCCGTGATGCAGACCTTCGGCATAAAGGCGGACTACGACCTTGATATTATGGTTCCGGGGCAGACGCTCTCCGACATAACCGCTAGGGCATTAAAGGGCCTTGAAAACGTGTTCAAAGCCACAAAACCCGACATCGTACTGGTACACGGCGACACTTCCACTACATTTTCAGCTGCTCTGGCGGCATTTTACGCTCAAATAAGGGTGGGACACGTTGAAGCGGGGCTGCGCACCTATGACAAGTATTTTCCCTTTCCAGAGGAAATAAACAGGAAGCTCGTGGCGTCCATTGCGGACCTGCATTTTTGCCCGACCGCAAAAAACGCTGAAAATCTGCAAAAAGAAGGGATTACCGAGGGTGTTTTTATCACCGGAAATACAGTTATCGACGCAATGAAGTATACTGTGCGAAAGGGAAATCACTTTACAGATAAAAGGCTCGAAAAGCTGGATTTCTCCTCGGAAAAAGTCATACTAATGACCTGTCATCGCAGGGAAAACTACGGTATGCCCATGGAAAACATCTTCAAGGCCGTAAGCGAAATAGCAAGGGCTTTTCCCGATACGAAAATTGTTTATCCCGTCCACCCGAGCCCGGTGGTTAGAGAGGCGGCCTACCGCCTGCTTGGGGGTGCCCCGCAGGTACTGCTGACCGAGCCGCTCGATACGGTTGAAATGCACACCTTGATGTCGAGATGCTATTTAGTGCTCACGGACTCGGGCGGGCTTCAGGAGGAGGCTCCTGCGCTAGGAAAGCCCGTGCTTGTCCTGAGGCGTGAAACGGAGCGTCCCGAGGCGGTGGAGGCAGGGACCGTGAAACTTGCGGGAGTGGAACAAGACGAGGTGTTTAAGCTGGTTTCTGAGCTTTTGACCGACAGGGAAAGCTATGAGCGCATGGCAAGGGCGGTAAACCCATACGGAGACGGGCGCGCCTCCGAGAGAATTGCAGCGGCCCTGCTCTGGAGTTTTAATATGACGGGCGAAAGACCGGGAGATTTTGTACCCGTATAAAATCAAAATATGACAGGCGGGGGGAGGCGGAGAGATGAGCCGGAAAAAGATGATGGCGTTTTCAATTGTCGTATCGGTTTTTCTTATGCTGACCATAACTGTCAGCCTGTTCTTTTCCGGGCAGGTCAAGACGCCCTCGGCGGTGCTTCCCACGGTTTCTCTGCCCGGCGCAGGCACAACTCCCTCCGGCTCTTATTTGGGAGACGTAAAGACGCTTGAGATTACAACCGACAACGTGCAGGCGGTAATAGAATATCTTTCCAGGCCCGCATCCTACTCGCAGGGCATATTCTTAGACACCTACCTGGAGCAGGGGAAAGTTTCCTATCAGGTTATGGTCTGGGTAAAGGATAAGGTTTTTAAAACAAGTGCTTCGCGCCTCGGCGGAAGCCAGGTGCTCAACACTATAGTGACTGAGGACTATGTGTATATTTGGTACGGCGACGGGCCGGACTACCGCCGCTTAAAACTCGGGCAGGACAGCCCCGAGCAGGTGGCGGACGAGTACCAGAAGATACCGACATACGAGGATATACTGCTGCTCGACAAGGAAGATATATTGGAGGCGGGCTATGCCGACTATGAAGGCGAGCCCTGCATCTATGTGAAGGCCGAAACGGGGCTTATGGGATACACCTATGAATACTATGTGTCGGCAAGGACCGGCTTGCTGGTACTTGCCGAGACATACGACGGGGAAAAACTTATCCACAGCACAACAGCAGGCAGCCCCAACCTCTCCGAACCCTCGGATGACGCGTTCAGGCTGCCTGACGGAAGCAGTGCGCTCACTTCATAAGAAACAGCACCGCGAGTATTATGAGACATTCCTCATCCCCGCTTTCAAGGTACATGAGAAGCAAGATGGCGAACAAGAGCAGGTCGCCTATGTCGATTCCTTTAGGGAAAAGGCCAAGAAGCGGAGAGAGAGGGTTATGTTTACCGAAGAATGAATTTTGATGCTGAGCCCGGCGGGGTGGACCGCAGCCTCCACTGTCCCGCCGCGGCTCGTATCTTAAGTCTGTCCTGCAAAATTTATCGCAGCGGCAGGCATATCTGTTATACATTTCTGGTGCCTCCAAATTCGGGTATCATTGTTTTCGCTACTTTTGCAAGCTTTGCTATCTGAAGAGCCATATCTATTTTTTCGCGCCTGTCCGATTTAAGATAGGGCTTCAGGGCGCTGATTACCGCGGTTTTGTCGCTGGGTGAGCCATATTCCTTCAGCACCGCCCCGAAAAGCCCCATCAACTTCGGGTCGATGCCGCCTAAGTAATCCGAGGGCCCCGGATCTGGCTCAGCATTTACGGGGCCGCTACCTTGGGTCCCGCCCCCTTGCTCGTCGCTGCTGCCGGAAAAGGAGCGAGCCAGCCTCATAATCTGCTCCATGGTTTCGGGCGACTTAAGCAAGTCGTTTAGTCTGTTCTCAAAATCTCCCATATAGCTCACCTTTCCGTATGGAGAAAATTACTTAAGCATATCAGAGATAGTCCTGGCTATTCTCGCGCCTTCTTCGGTTTGAAGTATGGAGGACAAAAGGCACTGCAGTGTCTGGCTGTCTCCTTTTTGGGCAGCCTTCAATATCTCGGAACCGTCGCCGAGCTTTTGCTTGAGATTTTGCGCGTCCTTGGATTCTGCCAGCTTGTTTAGCTCCGACATTTTTTCGGACAGCTTTTCGCCGCCCATGCTCTTGAGCATGCTGCGGGCGATGTTTTCAAGATTATTGTCCATGATAATACCTCCATTACCATCCTATTTTCAGTATATTCAGCCGGCATGAAGGGGTGAGTGTAAAACGAAAATATTGATTTTTTCTGACTCCCACGGCAAATTTGAGCGCATGAAGCTCGCAGTTTTGAAAGAGCGCCCTAATCTGATAATCCATCTTGGGGACGGAGCCTTCGACCTGCGCCGCCTTAAGGGGGAGTTCCCCGAGATTCCAACGCTGGGCGTCAGGGGCAACTGCGACATTGGTATAAACGAGGATAGCTCAAGGACGGTAACTCTGGAGGGCGTAAAAATACTTATGACCCACGGTCATATATATGGCGTAAAGCAGGGTTATGCCACCGCGATAGAGGCTGCGAAAAACGCAGGCGCCGATCTTTTGCTTTTCGGGCACACCCACCGCGCCGAATATATGATGGCAGCGGGACTTCACCTCTTAAATCCCGGGAGTATAATGAGCGGCGAGTATGCTGTAGCTGAGCTAAAGGACGGCAGGCTCTCCTGCAAACTGGAGACAATATGAAAACTAATTCAGCCGCGGGCGACTCACCCTGCGGCTTTAAATGTTTCCTGAGGAAAGTTCCGGACAGATACAGAAACCCCCTGCTTTAAGCAGGGGGTTAAGTTATTGATTTCAATTACTGGGGAAGAGCGGCCTTAACCTGCTCGACAAGCGCGTTAAACGCAGCGGGGTCGTTTATCGCCATCTCGGAGAGCATCTTGCGGTTTATGTCGATGTTAAGGAGCTTAAGGCCATACATAAAGCGGGAGTAGTTTATGCCTAAGGGCTTAACAGCCGCGCTTATTCTTGTTATCCAGAGCTGGCGGAAGTCTCTCTTCTTTCTCTTGCGGCCTATATAGGCGTAGGTAAGAGACTTCATAATCGCCTGATTTGCCATCTTAAAATGCTTGGACTTTGCTCCCCAGTATCCTTTGGCGAGGCCCAAGATTTTCTTTCTTCTTTTGCGCGTCATGGTTGCGCCTTTAACTCTTGCCATGGTGTTTGCCTCCTATATATTGAGATAAGTTATTATTTGTAGGGAATCATGCGCTTGATAGCGGCTTCGTTGGTCACGTCCGCATAAGCTCCCTGACGGAGGCCTCTCTTGCGCTTTGATGTTTTCTTGGTCAGAATGTGGCTTTTATAAGCGTGGGAGCGTTTTACGCGGCCGCTTTTCGTGAGACGGAATCTCTTTTTAGCGCCGCTATGTGTTTTGAGTTTTGGCATGGGGAGTCTCCTTCCGTAAAATAAATAACGATAATGTGTAGTGCTTATTTGGTGACTTTAGGGGACAGGAACATGGTCATATGCCTGCCGTCCAGTTTAGGGTTTTTGTCGACGGTGGCAATATCGCTGCACTGGCTGGCGAAGCGTAAAAGCAGCTCCTCACCTATTTCGGTATGGGACATCTCCCTGCCGCGGAACCGAACCGTAACCTTAACGCGGTCACCCTCTCTAAGGAACTTCTGCCCGTTTTTCAGCTTTATGTTGAAGTCGTTTAAGCCGATGCTCGGAGACATACGAATCTCCTTGACTTCCACAACGCGCTGATTTTTCTTTGCTTCCTTATCCCTCTTGGCCTGCTCAAAGCAATATTTGCCGTAGTCCATTATCTTGCAGACGGGGGGATTTGCCATTGGAGCGATTTTTACCAAATCAAGGTTGTGCTCAATAGCGATATTAAGCGCTTCTGCAGCCGAGAAAATACCGAGCTGAGTACCGTCGGGGCCTATGAGACGTACTTCCTTATCGGTAATTTCTTCGTTGATCTGATGATCCATGTTACTGATACTAAAACACCTCCGATTAAGCTACGCGGAATTTCCGCACAAAATAAGCGTGGATACAAATAGCATCCACGCACAACATACCTGCACACCTTGCCCTCTAGGCAAAGGCTTACAACATGTTAACCTGAGCTCATACTTATGGCCAGGTGAGGACGGGGATGCCGTTCCTTCTTTATTTTCCAGCGTGAGTATTATAACAGCCTGTTTACATATTGTCAAGAAAATTTTATTAACCGCCCATAATTTGGACATAATAGTACAAGTCCAGGCCGTCGATTAGGCGAAAATCGGAGGCTGATAACATGGGGGATTGGTAACTTGACAAAACTGCTAAGGGGAATAAGCATATACGCCATAGGGGCTTTGGGCTACGGCGTAATCGAGCTTTTGTTTCGCGGCTATACCCACTGGAGCATGCTGCTCGCGGGCGGCGTTTGCTTTTGCCTTATGTATAAAATAAGCGATATGCCCGTACCGAAATGGCAAAAATGGGTGTTAGGCGCGAGCGTAATAACGACGGTCGAGTTTGTTGCGGGCGCCATTGTGAATATCTGGCTTAAATGGAGAGTCTGGGACTATTCGGGGCACATCTTTAACCTCTTCGGCCAGATTTGCCTGCTCTTTACCTTCCTGTGGTTTTTGCTGTGCATACCGGCCATGGAGCTGTGCAGAATTCTAAGGAGCTACTTAAATAGAATCAAAATCCTTTCGCCAGCGCCACAAGACGGCTCGTCCCAAGACGATCCGCGCCCAGCGATATAAAGTCCTCGGCATCTTCAAAGGTCGCAATTCCACCTGCGGCCTTTATTTTTATGTGCTCTGCGCAGTATTTCCGCATCAGGGCGACATCCTCGCGCGTGGCCCCGCCCTTTTCAAAGCCGGTGGAGGTCTTGATATAATCAGCCTTTGAGTCTGACACGAGCCTGCAGAGGGCAATCTTCTCGTCCTCGGTCAAAAGGCAGGTTTCGATTATGACTTTCAGAATTCTCTCTCCGCAGACGGACTTCACGGCGTTGATTTCATCAACGATTCCCTCGTAAAACCTGTCTTTCAGCATCGAAAGGTTAATTACCATGTCAAGCTCGTCCGCGCCGCTTTTTACTGCCTCTCTGGCTTCCTCGCGCTTCGCGCGTGTAGTGGAGTAGCCGTTGGGGAAGGCAATGACGGTACATATTCTGAGGCCTTCGCCGGCGTAGCGCCTTGCCGGGGCGACAAAATGGGGAGGGAGGCACACGGAAGCCGTATTAAACTCGATGGCTTCGTCACAGGCGCGCTTCATATCCAGTGTAGACATATCGCGCCTTAGCAGCGTATGGTCGCAGAGCCTTAATATTTCTTCTCTCGTCACTTAAAATCTCCCGTCGCATCAGGCCAGCTTCAGCCTGTTAAGCTGTGGCATGAGTTTTGCGGAAATTAGAGGTATCATAATCGTGTGCAGAGGTATCATCAGCGCTACGTTTATCACTCTGGGCGGGATGAGAACGGCATAGGGCACGGCCCAGTAATAGTGGAGTATTATGGAGTTGGCTGCGAGAGAAAACACCAGGTTTATGACAATTCCGGTGACAAAGGAGACGAAAAAAAGGGCAAATGTATTCCTTTTCGCCTCCGGTACTCGGAAGGCGCGAGCGAGGTTTCTTCCAAACCTGCTCAGGCCCCTGTTAACAGGCGAGGAGGGATGGAGGAAAAGCCCGTAGGAGAGGCCCCTCAAGAAAGCGGTGATGGTAAAGGCGGGGTTAAAGGAACCGACGGCGATAATAAAGGGGCCTATGAGGTCCTCAATCATGTTTATCACGCCCGCGTAAACGGGCCCGAGATACATAGCCGCCACGACAAGTACGATAAAGCTGAAATTAATCTTCAAATACAGGGTGTTTACCGCCAGAAAACGCGTAAGGATAACGTTAATGGCAATCAATACCGCGGAGAGAACTATTTTCTTTGCCGGCACCATGCCCATTCTGCGGGTCAAAAGGGCAAGTATTATAATCATAACGAACAGAACGGCTAATAGTATAATTGTGTTCAAAACTTATCCCTCCCAAAATACGACCGCACTTCACCGACCTGATAAAGCGAGCCGAAAATACAAATAACATCGTCTGCGGTCACGGATGACAAAACCGCGTCGATGGCCGACGGGATGCTGCCATAAAAGTAGACAGGCGCATCCCCGTGTTTTTTTATCTCCAAGGCGAGCTTGTCCGCGGACAGAGCGCGCTTGTTGGGCGGAGTGACGGTATAGAAGCATTTTGCATGGGGCATGGTCAGCTCAATGGTGGACGAGTAATCCTTGTCTGCAAGCACGCCAACAATGAAGTTGATCTTGCGCCCCGGGAAAAGAGCGTCAAGGCTTTCCAGAAGCGCCGCCGCGCCCTGGGGGTTGTGCGCCCCGTCGACGATGACAGCGGGATTCCGCCTTAATAGCTCAAGCCTGCCCGGCCAGTGCGCGCCGGCCAGCCCGTCTCTGATGTTCTGCTCGCTGATTGCGTAGCCCTTTTTGATAAGCTCCTCAGCCGTGACTATCGCCGTAACGGCGTTTTTGACCTGATACAAGCCGAGCAGGGAGGATTTAAGCCCCAGGTATCCGTTGTAGTCAAACTCGATTCCGTCAAGGGACACGGACCTTACCTTTGCAAGAGAGGTGTCTGCGTATGTGAGCGAGGCTCCCTTTTCCCCGCATACGGATGCTATGACCTCCTCTACGCCCTTTGCCTGGGAGTACAGTACGACCCTGCAGTTCGATTTTATTATACCTGCCTTTTCGCCGGCAATGAGCTCAAGCGTGTCGCCGAGGACATCCATATGGTCGTAGCCTATGTTCGTGATGACTGCGACCTCGGGAGACTCAATGACATTGGTAGCGTCAAGCCTGCCGCCGAGGCCGACCTCGAGCACGACGATGTCGCAGGCCCTTCGCTTGAAGTAAATAAAGCCCAGGGCGGTGATTAGCTCAAACACCGTCGGATGCCTAAGGCCACGCGCCAGAACCCGTTTTGTGGCCTCGGCTATTTCCGTGGTTATTTCGGCAAGCTCCTCGTCGGAAATCTGTACCCCGTCCACCTGGATTCGCTCGTTAAACTGCTGGATATAGGGGGATGTGTACAGCCCGGTCCTGTAGCCGGCCGCTCTCAATATTGAGCTTACATATGCGGAGGTTGAGCCCTTTCCGTTTGTGCCCGCGATATGGACGTATTTTAGGCCCTTGTGCGGATTGCCCAGCTCTTCAAGGAGGCACTCAATGACGTTTCGCTCTAGTATCGAGCCCATCGTCTCCGCGCCCAGAATAAAATCCAACGCTTCTTTATAATTCAAAAAAATAAACCCCCTTCTGCTAACACAAAAGGAAGGTTTGACCTATATAAAGGTTTGCCCATTCTATTTTGTGCCAGCGGATGCGAAACCGAATCACAAATGGTCTGGCCATTTTTCGTCCGGAGGGCAACTTCCCATCCCTCGGCACTTAATGCTCGGCTTCTACTCTGACTTGCGATTTGATTTTATCACGCGCGGGTTAAAAGTCAAGGTATTTTAGGATTATGTTTTAGAAGATTTAGTAAAATATTTCGCTCATTATCTTCCGGACTTTCAATCACGTGTTCCAGGAGAAATTTAAGAGCGTTGCCGAGCTCCCTGCCGCGGTACCCCAGGGCGAGAAGGTCGTCCCCGTTTACGGCCAGACGGTCTAAGCTGAAGCAGTCTCCGCTTGCGATGACCTCCTCCAGCAAGATTCGAATTTCAGGCCTGCGGGATACTTCCACGGCGAGGGAAACCGGAGCCAAGCCCATTCCGGACAGGGCCCTTTTTATCGCGCTTTTCGTATTCGGCAGGTCGCTTAGAAGCAGCGCGGCGGCCTTGCCCACAAGGGAGACTGTCTTTCCGTCGAAGCGCAGGGCGGATAAAAAATGCGCCGTGTCTTTAATCTGCCCATTTCTCAAAAGGCTGATACACAAACAGCAAAGGCGCGTTTCAAGTTTGCATGGAAGCCGCGGCAAATCGGCAAGCTCAACCTCAGCCGGGGAAGCAAAACTCATAAGAAGCCCGAGTGCGATGGCCGTTGAAATCGTTTCGGGCCTATCTGAAAGCAAAATCCTGCAAAGCTCGTCGCGTATGCGCTCGGGGGAGAGGAAAGCCGAGAGCGCGGCGCAGTCTTTAAGCGCGTGGTAAGTCCCGTCCTCAATCTCAAAGCCGAGCTCGGCTCCAAAGCGCAGGGCGCGGAGCATGCGCAGGGCATCCTCTGCAAAGCGCTCCCTTGCGTCCCCGACGCAGCGGATTGTTCTGGCGTTGAGGTCGGCTCTCCCGCCAAAGTAGTCTATTATGGTCCCGTCCGGCTTCATCGCCATTGCGTTTATCGTAAAATCCCGCCTTCTGAGGTCCTCTTTAAGGTCGGAGACAAAGGTCACCGAATCAGGCCTCCTGTGGTCGGTATAGGCCGATTCGCTGCGAAAGGTCGTGACCTCGGCTTGGTTTCCGTCCATGATTACGGTGACTGTGCCGTGCCTTTCGCCCGTGGGCACGGTGTTTTCAAAAAGGCTCTGGACTATACCGGGCGAAGCGGAGGTTGTGACGTCCCAGTCCTTGGGCCTTCGCCCGAGCAGAATGTCGCGGACGCAGCCGCCGACCATAAAGGCGGCAAAGCCCTCCGCTTCTAGGCGGGATATTATTTTTTTCACAAATTCCGGCGGCTTAAAATTCCGCATCTAATCTACCCCGCTTCATTCGGGCGGTGGAGAACCTGAAACCATATGCCAAAATTGTCCCTAACGCCCTGTTTTGCCTCATAATATTTCTGAAATGGCGTATATATAAATAATACCGCCCTTGTAATATTTATGTATAGGTATTATAATGTTTTGACGAATTAATAACAACTGTTTTATAGATTGGAGACTTATATGACTGCTTTGGATTTTGAAAAATACGCGGTTGCGGGTGCCCACGCCCATCTTGTAGGGGTGGGCGGAGTCTCCATGTCTCCACTTGCCGAGATTCTGCACGGGATGGGTATTAAAGTCACAGGCTCCGACATCAGCGAGAGCAAGACCATAGAGCGCCTGCGCTCGCTCGGTATAGACGTGAAAATCGGGCACCGCGCCGAGAACATAGAGGGCGCGGATTTCATAGTGAGAACCGCGGCGGTCCATGACGACAACCCGGAAATCACGGCGGCGCGAAATGCGGGCATACCGGTTTTCGAGCGCACTCAGGCCTGGGGCTCGATGATGCGCAATTATAAAAACGCCCTGTGCATTTCCGGCACGCACGGCAAGACGACGACAACCTCCATGGCGACGCATATTCTGACCGCGGCGGGGCAAGACCCGACCGTGATGATAGGCGGGACGCTGCCCCTGCTTGGCTCCGGCTATAGAGTCGGCGGCGGCGACACCATAATAATGGAGTCCTGCGAGTACTACAACTCCTTCCTCAGCTTCTTTCCGACGATTAGCGTAATCCTAAATATAGACGCCGACCATCTTGACTATTTTAAGAGCATAGAGGATATAAAGCAGTCGTTCAGAAAATTTGCCTGCCTTGTGCCCCCCGACGGCTGCATTGTGGCCAACGCCGACGATAAAAATACTATGGAGGCCATATCGGGGCTGGACAGGAACATTATAACCTTCGGGTTTTCTGAAAATGCCGACGTGCGCGCGGTGAATGTCAAATCCGAGGGAATTGGAAGCATTTTCGATGTCCTGTATAAGGGCGAACTCTATGCCCATATAAGTATGAAGGTCCCGGGGCACCACAACATAACGAACGCTCTGGCGGCGACGGCTGCCGCAATTTTCCTTAAGCTTCCCGCTGAGCCTGTGGAGAAAGGGCTTTATAGCTTTACCGGCGCGGGCAGGCGCTTTGAGTATAAGGGAGAGTATAAGGGAGCCAAGGTTTACGACGACTACGCCCATCACCCGAGCGAGCTTAAGGCTCTGCTTTCCGCGGCGAAAAGCCTGGGGTTTAAGCGCCTTATCGTGGCCTTTCAGCCGCACACCTATTCGCGCACCAAGGCCCTGTTCGACGATTTCGTCAGGGAGCTTGCGCGCGCAGACAAGGTCTTTCTCGCCGAAATATACGCGGCCCGAGAGGACAACGAAGTCGGGATATATTCAAGGGATTTGGCCGAAAAAATAGAGGGCGCGGAAGTCTGCGAAAACTTTGAGGAGCTCACAAAAAGGCTTCGCGAAACGGCTTCGGATGGAGACATTATACTCACGGTCGGAGCCGGGGACATATACAAGGTCGGCGAGGCGCTTGTAGAAAAATAAAGGGCGGCTTTTATTCGCCCATTTATCAGGACGGCGGAAGAGCCCGGCGGGCTTTTCCGCCTTTTGCATGACGCCTGGTC